>DASWWB010000618.1:0-6128 GCA_036406115.1 Herpetosiphonaceae bacterium | reverse complement strand
ACTGGGGCGGCTTCCAGGATATCCAGGAGCAGCTGACCGGGCAGGGCTACAAGACCCTCACTGCGGCGGTCGGGCCGTTCTCCAGCAACTGGGATCGGGCGGCGGAGCTATACGCCCAGATCGCCGGCGGCACGGTCGACTACGGCGCGGCCCACTCGGCCAAGCACGGCCACGCCCGCTTCGGCCGCACCTTCCCGGGCCTCTACCGCGAGTGGGGCAGCGCCGACCCGGCCACCGGCCAGCCGCGCAAAGTCCATCTGGTGGCCCACAGCCAGGGCGGCCAGACCGCCCGCGTGCTGGCGCAGCTCTTGGCCGAGGGCAGCGCCGCCGAGCGCGCCGCCACGCCCGCCGCCCAGCTCTCGCCGCTGTTCAGCGCCACGCGCAAAAACTGGGTCCACAGCGTCACGACCATCGCCTCGCCGCACGACGGCACGACCCTGGCGATCGGCGTCACGACCTTCATCCCGATGGCGCAGCAGCTAATCGCCTTCGTCGCCGCCAGCGCCGGGGCCGGCGGCGTCAACCTCTACGACTTCAAGCTCGATCAGTTCGGCCTCAAGCGCAACGCCGGCGAATCGTTCGACAGCTACTCCAGCCGCGTCTGGGCCAGCTCGATCTGGACCAACACCAAGGACATCAGCGCCTGGGACCTGTCGCCGGACGGCGCCAAGGAGCTGAACGCCTGGGTCAAGGCCCAGCCCGACGTCTTCTATTTCTCCTGGTCGAATGACAAATCCTTCGAGGGCTGGCTGAGCGGCCACCACTATCCCGAGCCGCTGAGCAACCCGCTGTTCATCCCGACGATCACCTTCATGGGCGCCTACACCCGCAACCAGAGCGGCAAAGTCGTGATCGACTCGTCCTGGTTCGCCAATGACGGCGTGGTCAACACAATCTCGATGAACGGCCCCAAGCTTGGGTCGACCGACCGGATCATCAGCTTCAACGGCAGCGGCACGCCGCAAAAAGGCGTCTGGAACCATCGCGGCTTCCTCGACTCGTACGATCACGCCGACGTGATCGGCATCGGCCTGCATCACAACGTCGACGGCTGGTACCGCGACCTGGCGGTCTCGCTGGGCAAGCTGCCCAAGTAGGGCGAGATTAAACCAGCGGGGCGCGGCGCCATGCCGCGCCCCCGCCGTTTAACGCTCCGAGCGAGCCGGGCGAAACGTCCAGCGCTGGTTGAGCGTCCAATTCCAAGCCAGGCCGACCGCCAGCGCCAGCCCCTTGGCCAGCAGCGCGCTGAGCGCGGCGCCCAGCCGCAGCGAGACCAGCGCGGCGCTCAGCCCCGCGACCAGCAGCGTGTTGACCGCCAGCGCGCTCAGGCTCACCGCCGCGAACTGGCCGAACTGAACCGCTCCGGCTTTGGCGGGCTGCCCGCGAAACGTCCAGCGGCGGTGCAGCAGATAATTATTGATGATCCCCGCGCCATATGACACGAGATTCGCCGGCGCCGGCGCGGGCGCCCCCTGGGCACTGCCTGGCTGCGCAGCAGCGCGAACAGCCCCACGTCCACCAGCGTGCCGATCAGCCCCACCAGCCACCCACAAGTGGGTACCCGCCGCCCCAGCCCCCCGCCCAGCAGGGCCGCCGCCCATCGTCGCAGCCGCTCCATCAGTCGCCGTGCCTCCGTCACATGCCATCGCTGCGCCCAGCCTAGCGCCGGCATGTTGGGAACCTGTTGGAAAACTGTTGGGATGCGATGAAGTTGGCGCGCGGCGCCGGCGGCCGCTGTGGTACCATCAGGGGCGGCGCTGCTGCCGAGCCCGCTTGGGGCGCCTCGCAGCGGCGTCCGAATAATACGATACAATAGAGTACGCAGCCATATCGCACGGATGCTAAAACAAACCATGAACATCAAGAAGCAATATACCGACGCCAGCATCAAAACGGCGGACAACCTCAAGAGCATCGCCCAGTCGATGGTGATGCGCGATGTCTCGCAGCTGTCGCTGCCCGAAATCGACGCCGTGGTCGATTTGGTGGCCAAAGTCATCCCGGCTGGCAACGTGCCCGGCGTGATTCTCAGCGGCCTGGCCCGCCTGACCGGGCGCAAGCCGCCGCCCAAGACCGTCAGCCGCGACATTAATCTGCTGTTCAAGGGCATCGAGCAGGCGCTCGACCGCGCTGTCTACACCGCCTTCTTCGCCGGGCCGGCGGCGGTGATCTGGGGCTATCAGAATCTGCTCAAGCTGGCGGGCAAGGATCCCAATGACTCGTTCCCCGAGGGCACCTGGCAGTTTTATGTCAACTATGCTCTGCGCGAGGACACGGCGCGCCACGCCAACGAGACCCATGGCTTCGACAGCACGCTGCGCCACCACCAGGTCGCGCTGGATCCGGTCGACCGCATCACCGCCTGGGTGATGGCGGCCATCCAGTGCCTGCACCAGTACGACGAGCTGCTCAAAAACGAATGGCGCGAGCGGGTCTACGCCGCGCTGCTGCGCGAGCTGACCGCCGGCACGCCGGTCGCGGGCGACTACGCCCGGATCTACCAGGAGTGGGAGGCGCGCCGGCCCTATGCCCGCGGCATGGACGCCGATCCCAGCGATACCGACCCAGCCTATCGCCAGCAGCTGTTCGAGCGCTTCCTCAACGACCGGATGCGCGAGCTGCCCGCCGATCTGCGCCGGGCCTGGGCCGAGCGCGTGCGCCAGGCCAAGGACGAGCAGCTGCCCGCCTACCAGCGCCAGATGTCGATCCTGGCCTACCTGGAGCCCGGGGCCTACGGCGAGACCAGCGCGCCGATCGGCATCGAGCAGGCCCATGTCGCAGTGATCCACCAAGACCA
The DNA here is from genome assembly GCA_036406115.1 of Herpetosiphonaceae bacterium. Classification (GTDB taxonomy): domain Bacteria; phylum Chloroflexota; class Chloroflexia; order Chloroflexales; family Herpetosiphonaceae; genus DASWWB01. The sequence goes on along the minus strand of DASWWB010000618.1, from coordinate 3,331 downwards.
CTACTACCTGATCCCGGCCTGCGCGCCGGGCAGCCGCGAGCCGATCGATGTGGCCGCCGTCCGCGCCCAGATCGCCGCGCTGATCCGCTACCCCTCGCAAAAGCCGACCGCGCCGCTCGCGCCGCTGGCCCGGATCAAGCGTTCGGCGCTGGCGACGCTGCGGCCGCGGCTCGAACCGGGCTTCGCCAAGGAGCTGGAGGCCCTGCGCTACGCCCCGATCGTGCTCAACTGCGATCAGGTCGCCGCCGACCAGCCGCTGGTGCGGGTCCGCCAGGCCGAGCGCGGCGTCGGCGACCACGCCCTGACGATCTTCGACACCGGCGCCAGCTTTGTCTTCGATCAGTCGCATATCTTTTTCGACGGCGCCTGGGGCGCGGCGCTGGCCGAGATCCTGACCAACGAGGCGACCTCGTGGGCGATCTACCTCCGCTCGCTGCCGCCGGCCCAGTCCGGCGAGATCCGGCCCTACGCGCCGTCGCTGCGCTGGAGCGCCGACGACTGGGAAATGGTCCACGCCGCGCCGCGCGTCTCGGCGGAGTGCGGCGCCGAAACCGCCGCCGTCAACGTCAAGGCTATCCAGGGCCTGCGCAAAATGTTCAAGCAGCGCAACGATCTGCTTCAGCTCACCGTCAACGATCTGCTGGTGCTGTGGCGGGCGCTCCATGCCGCGACCTACCAGCCCGCGCCGGCGCTGACCGACGAGCTGCAGGCGCTGGTGAACGATCCCGAGACCCGCGCGCTGGGAGCGGCGGCGCTGGAGGCGATCGAGGCCAGCAGGGCCAATCCTGCCGTCCTCATCCCGGTCGACGCCAGCCAGCGCGACCCGCGCGACCGGCTGCACCCGATGAACTTCGAGGTGCCGCTCCACGAGCTGGACATCCTGCCGCTGCACGCCGAGGTGATGGCGGCGCTCGATCAGTACGAACAGGCCGCCGGCGACCGCAGCGCCGCCTACGCCCAGTTCGATCAGCTCCAGCGCCGCTACCTGGCGACCCTGGCCGGCTTCGGCGCGGTGCTGAGCAAGGCCAAAGAGATCGCCCTGACCGGCGAAAGCGCGACCTCGGGCGCGATCAAGCTGCTGGCCCACATGCCCCAGCCGCTCCAGCGCCTGCTCGACAATATCCCGGGCCGCTTCGATCTGCTCAACGATATCATCAAGGGCCGCGAGGTCTTCTCCAATGTCGGCGTGGTGGCGCCGACCAGCACCCTGACCCGCTTCATCACCGCCAAGGACGACAACGACAAAAAAACCCTGGCCTGGGGCGTGATCACCGACGCCCAGGGCGCGATGCGGCTGACCCTGCGCGATTTCCGGCCGCATGTGGCGCTGTTCGAGGCCGCCGGGCGCATGGACGTGGCGGCTCGCATCACCGCCGACTACCTCGAAAGCTACGCCCAGGGCATGAATCGCTTCATCCGCGATCTGCACCGGATCACGACCGGCTCCCGCGAAACGCGCCTCTCGGCCGGCGGGCGCCTCGGAGAACCCGCATGACCAACGACCCGCTGATTGGCCGGCAGCTGGCCAATTTCCGCATCGCCCGGGTGATCGGCCGCGGCGGCATGGGCCAGATTTATTTCGGCGAAGACGTCAAGCTCGGCCGGCCGGTCGCGCTCAAGGTGATCGACACCCGCTATCGCGGCAATCCGGCCTACGCCGAGCGCTTCGTGCGCGAAGCCCGCGCCGTCGCAACCTGGCGCCACGACAATATCATCCAGATCCACTACGCCGACGATCAGGACGGCCTCTATTATTTCGTGATGGAATACATCGACGGCATGGACCTGGGCCAGCTGCTGGCGCGCCACGTCCGCGAGGGGCGCCAGATGCCGCACGCCGAGGTGCTGCGGATCGGCCGCGCCATCGCCGGCGCCCTGGACTACGCCCACGCCAAGGGCGTGATCCACCGCGATGTCAAGCCCTCCAACGTCATGGTCGCCAATGACGGCCGCATCGTGCTGACCGATTTCGGCCTGGCCATGGATGTCCAGCAGGGCTCGGTCGGCGAGGTCTTCGGCAGCTCGCACTACATCGCCCCCGAGCAGGCCCGCCGCTCCTCGGACGCCGTGCCCCAATCCGACCTCTACGCGCTGGGCGTGATGCTCTACGAGATGCTGACCGGCATCGTGCCGTTCGACGATCCCTCGCCGACCACCGTCGCCTTGCAGCACCTGACCCAAGCGCCGCCGCCGCCGCGCCAGGTCAATCCCAGCCTCAGCCAGGCGATCGAGCAGGTGCTGCTCAAGGCCCTGGCCAAGACGCCGGGCGAGCGCTACCGCAGCGGCGCCGAGCTGATCGCCGCCCTGGAGCAGGCGATGCAGGGCAAGGCCAAGGGCGGCGCCAAAAGCCCGCGCCGGCCGCGCTCGCTGCTCGGCCAGGAAAGCCTGGTCGGCCACCAGCTCGACGAGTACCGCATCGAGGCGCTGCTGGGCCGCGGCGGCATGGCCCACATCTACCGCGCCCTCGACGTGCCGCTCAACCGCTATGTCGCGCTCAAGGTGATCGACCCGCCGCTGCGCGCCGATCCCGACTACATCCAGCGCTTCGGCCGCGAGGCCCAGGCCATCGCCCAGCTGGACCATCCCAACATCGTCAGCATCCATCGCTCCGGCGACGCCGAAGGGCTGCTCTACATCGTGATGCAGTACATCGAGGGCTCGAATCTGGATTTCGTCCTCGACTCCTTCGCCCGCGACGGCGAGTTCATCCCGCTGGACCAGACCCTGCGCCTGACCCGCGAGGTCTGCGCGGCGCTCGACTACGCCCACGGCAAAGGCGTGATCCACCGCGATGTCAAGCCCTCGAACATTATGGTCGAGCCCAGCGGCCGGGCCATCCTGACCGACTTCGGCCTGGCGCTGCTCAAAACTGTCGGCACCCAGGGCAAGATCTTCGGCTCGCCGCACTACATCTCGCCCGAGCAGGCGGTGTCGTCGGCGCGGGTGGTGCCGCAGAGCGACCTGTACGCCGTCGGCGTGATGCTCTACCAAATGCTGACCGGCCAGCTGCCATTCGACGCCGACGAGGCGCTGGAGGTGGCGATGCTCCATCTGACCGAGCAGCCGCGTCCGCCGCGCTCGCTGCGCCCGGAGCTAAGCCCGGCCCTGGAGACGATGGTGCTGAAGTGCCTGGCTAAGGAGCCGGGCGACCGCTATCCGACCGGCGCGGCGCTGGTCGCGGCGCTGGAGCTGGCGATCAAAAACAGCAAGCCCGGGCTCCAGGCGGCAGGCTCGCGCTCTATCCCGCAGCGCGTCGCCGCCCAGCTCGCCAGCCAGCCGCCGATCCAGCCGCCGCCCGGCACCAAAGCCGTGGCGCCCCAGGCCGCGCCCA
>DASWWB010000617.1:0-4904 GCA_036406115.1 Herpetosiphonaceae bacterium | reverse complement strand
GGTGGCGGTGGTGAGCGTGCTGGGCTCGCTGTTCAGCGCGGTGACCGTCGCCCTGGCCTGGCTGGTGCTGCGCGAGCGGCTCCTGCCTCGCCAGTGGGCTGGCGTCGCGGTGATTTTCGCCGGCATCGCCCTGGTTAGCGCGTGAGGCGGGCGGCCCGGTTCACGCGCTGACTGGCTCGCCGGCCTCCAGGGTCATGCATTCGCCCTCGGCGGCGGTGGTGACGGGGAAGCCGGGCTGGCACTCGGCGACGCTGCGGTTGATCAGATGGTCGAGCACTTCGTCGTTGTGGGCCGGGTCATGATGGAACAGCACCAGATGCTTGATCTTGGTGTGCATGGCGAACTGGATGGCCTGCTCGACCGAGCTGTGGCCCCAGCCGACGTGGCGCGGGTCCTCCAGGCTGGAGTACTGGGCGTCGTGGATCAGCACGTCGACGCCTTCGGCCAGGCTGTAGCCCGAGGTCCAGTCGCCGCTGAGCGGGAACTGGGGCAGGCCCATGGCCGGCTCGTGGTCGGGCAGATAGGCCAGCGTGCCGCCCGGCCCGGCGATCCGGTAGCCGACGGTCGGCCCGGGGTGGCAGACGAACTCGGCGTTGATCGAGAACTCGCCGACCTGGAAGCTGTCGGGGACCTCGTGCAGCACCAGCTTGCAGGGCAGGTCGCGCAGGCGGATGGGAAACAGCGGCGGCGACAGGTAGCGCGACAGCCGGTTCTCCAGGTGCAGCGTCGTCGAGGCCGGCCCCCAGACATGGACTTCGACGTTCGGGTTGTAGAGCGGGCCGAAAAAGCCCAGGCCCTGGATGTGGTCCATGTGCAGGTGCGAGAGCAGCACGTCGACCCGCCGCAGCTGCTTGGGCAGATTGATGCCGAGCCGCCGGATGCCCGTGCCCGCGTCCAGCACCAGCACCGTGTCGTCGGCGCCGCGCACCTCGACGCAGGAGGTGTTGCCGCCGTAGCGCGAGGTCTCCGGGCCGGGCGTCGCCAGCGAGCCGCGGGTGCCCCAGAAGGTGATTTTCACGACGCCACCTCCCAGAAAATCGTCATGGCGCCCAGGAAGCGGTCGGATTGGCCGATCAGGGGGAAGGCGGTGGTGTGGATGCCGCGCCGCACCCCGTCCATGCCCTGGATCCAAAACGTCATGTGGGCCGGCCGGTGCTCGCGGCGGGCGATCTCAAGCGGCAGGTCGTCGTCGGCCAGCGGGTTGCCGGCCTCGTCGGTGGCGTTGAAGGCGTGCTGCCACTGCTCGCGAGTCATCTCGCCCATCTCCTCGTAGCGGCAGCCCAGGATCGGCTCGGCGGATTCGTTGTAGAAAATGAGGGTTCCCACGGGGTCGATGATGAAGATCGGCATGGCGAGGCAGCTCGCCAGGTGGCGCGCCAGGATAACCTCGACTTCTTTGGGAAACATGTGAAACCCTCCTGCTTGTCGCCCCAGCGGCGTGTGTTTGGAATTGGGAGCGCGCGGTGGAATTGCCGTTATCCTAGCACACCTGCGGAGTCGTGTACATCGGATATTGCCCTCCGCTCGCCCGCGATCTCCTCATGATAGGCCGGGTGCCGGGGCGGCGCGCCGGCCTTCATTACAGCGCGATGACGGATGGGGCCGGCTCAGGAGGTGGCGCGCATCGCGTACTCGATGCCGCTTTGCAGGGTCGGCCTGGTGACGATCGACTCCATGCTGATGCCCAGGCCGACCAGCGCCTGGGCCACTTCGGGCCGGATCCCGACCAGCACCACTTCGGCGCCCAGCAGCTGGATCGCCCGCGCCGCCTGGAGCAAGCCCTGGGCCACGTAGCTGTCCACGACCGGCACGCCGGTGATGTCGATGATCAGGCGCTGCGAACCCTGGGCCGCCACTTCGTGCAGGGCGCGCTGCTGGACATCGTGCATGCGCTCGCCGTCCAGCGCCCCGACCAGCGGCATGACCATGGTGTGCCTGGCCAGGGGCAGGATGGGCACGCTCATCTCGCGCAGGGCGACGCGCTGCGACTCGATTGTCGCCAGCTGGGCGGCGATCTCGCTGCGGGCGGCCTCGGCCTCGGCGCGGGCGGTCTCGGCGACCTCCAGCTGCACCAGGCTGCCCTGCTGGCGCTCGATGGTCCCGGCCATGGCGTTGAAGGCCTCGCCCAGCGCGCCGATCTCATCGGGGCGGCGGATGGGCGCGCGGGCGCTGAAGTTGCCGCCGCTGAAATCCTCGATCGTCGCCACCAGCTGGTCGAGCGGCGCGCCGATCGCCCTGGTGGTGACGCGCTGAATCAGCACGATCAGCACGAAGACCGTCGCCGCCAGGAGGATGGTGAGCAGCATGACTTGGTCGTTGGCAGCGTTGACCGCGTTCTGGAGCCGCAGGGCCTCCTGGTTGAGCAGGAGCGATAGCTGCTGGGATTGATCGTCGAGCAGCGCCGATTGCTGCTCGAAGGTGCGCCATGCGGCGTCCTCCTGCTCCTGGTTCTTGGCCAGCGGGCTGACTCTGCTGACATCGGTGGCGATGAAAAGCTGCTGCGAGGCGCGGTCGAACTCCTGGTGGGCGGCGCGGATGGTCGCCAGCAGCGGCATGGCGCCGCCTGGCAGGCGCCCGGCGTCGGCGGCGGCCTGGAGTTCGTCGATCGCGCGCCGGAAATCGCCTTTGTGCTCGTCGAACTCCAGGCGCTGGACGTTGTCGCCGCGGGTGTAGAAGACGACGTTGAGGGCGCCGTACTGGGTGTAGAGGCTCAGCTCGCGCGAGCGGCCGGCGTCCTCGGTCAGCGCGGCGATCTGGGCGAAGGTGCGGTTGGTGCCCAGCCGCTCAAGCACCACGAACGCCACGAGCGCGCAAACCAGCAGAACAGTCCCTATTCCGCCGATCAGCACGCGGGTTCGCAGGTGAGTGAACATGGGCGCTCCTTTGCTGACACGCGCCGGCGACGATGGCGATGAGCGCGCTGGCGCCCGAGGGGATTCTCTCGCGGTGTGGCGGCTGGCCGCCGGCCCAGGAAGCAGCGTCGCTCAGGCGTGTGGCCGCTACTTTAGCATAGTTTGCCCGAATCAAAAAGCCTGTCCGTGACGACGGTTGGGGCCGTTTGTCTGCTATGGAGCGGCGTTTGGGGATCGGGGATCGGGGATCGGCGCCGGCCAGTCACCGATCCCCGGAATTCCGTCAGAAGCGCGGCGCCGGCGTGCGCGGGTTGTGGAGGAAGATATTGGGCCAGGGCTTGAACTTGGTGACAAAGCTGTCGACCCGCGTCACCTGGCCGCCCTGCTTGATGATCCGCTTGATCGTGATGTCCATGCCGCCGCGCGCCGTGTCAGTCTGCTTGAACACTCCCGGCGGCACTGCGGCGTCGGCCAGGTAGACTGGCTTGGGCGGCGCTGGCTGGCGGTTGCCGACCACCGGGTCGCCGCGCAGCACCTCGCGGTCAGGCTTGGTGCCGTAGAGCGCGTAGGTCAGCTCGCCGGTCTGGTCGTCGGCCTCGGTTTGCAGCAGCAGCCAGGCGCCGGTGTCGTTGACGAAGCGCAGGTCGCTCTGGCCGGTAAAGATGGTCGCGTCCATGCCGAAGGGCTCGAACACCTCGTACCAGGAGATGCGGAACGAATGGTGGTGCCACTCAGTGAAGGGCAGGCCGGCGTAGAAGGCGGCGCGGAACAGCGTCGTCGAGTCCTGGCAGATGCCGCCGCCGTATTCGAGCTGAGTGCGGTTCTGCACGATCGCGTAGCCCTCGGTGAAGCCGTTGCTGGCGTCGATCGCGCCGATGGCGTTGTTGAAGGAGAACTCGGCGCCGGGGGCGATCAGCAGCCCGTCGAGCAGGGCCGAGCCGGCCTTGATATTTTGGACGCGGTAGGGCGCGGAGTTGGCGAACGAGCTGCGGCCGACGCCCACCGCCTCGCGGATGCCCAGGCTGTCCAGGTTGGCCTCGCTGACCGGCGGGTCGGCGCTGGTGACGACCAGCTCGATCGCGTGGCCGGGGGCGCCGAGATTGGCGTTGATCGCCGCGAGCGAGGCGGCCTGGTCAAGCTCAAGCGACTGCTGGCCGGGCTTGATCACCGTCAGCTGGCCGTTGGCGAATCGCAGGCGCGGATTGACCGCCGGCCGCGCGATCTGGGGCGCGATCGCCGCCAGCCGCCGGGCCATGATCGCCGGCTCCAGGTCGAGCCGCAGCTCGGCGCGGCCTTCGCTGGTGACGGGACGGAGCCGCAGCAGCGGCCGCAGCTCGTCGGGGCCGAGCTGCCAGGACTGGCCTGCGGCCCGCAGCTCCAGCGGCTGGCTGAGCAGATGATCGGCCAGGGCGGCGGCGCCGGCCACGCCGCTGTCGTCAAGGAGCGGCGGTAGCTCGGCGACCCGCAGCGTGATCGCGCGCGGCTCCAGGCTGGCGAGGGCCGCTGTCGCCTCGGCGATGGTCTCGTCGATCAGCACGATTCTGCCGATCTGGGCCGGCTGGACCGTCGCGCCGGCGGCGCCGATCAGCAGCCCGGCGTTGCGCGGCGGCCGGGCGACGGCGGGGGCGATGCTTTCCAGGTAGGCGCGCATCCGGGTTTGATCGACGGTGAGGTAGAGCGGGGTTTCGCGCGCCGGCTGCCAGCCGACCGGCAGCAGGGCCGCGAAGGCTAGGCCGCCGCCGGAGCCGGAGCGTGCCGCCTCGAGGCTGCGGTCGAAATCGAGGCTGGCGCCCAGCTGCTCAAGCGTCGGCTCCCAGCGCCGGCCCTCGAAGCTGATGGCGAGCGGGCGGGCGCGCCAGGCGGCGGCGCGGGCCTCCAGCAGCGGCCTGGCCTCGGCTGGCGTGAGCGCCTGGACGCTGAGGCCGCCGATCGTGGCGCTGGGTCCGAACCGGCCGTCGTAGCGCGCCCGCAGATTGGCGACGACGCTGAGCGCGACCAGCGCGGCGCAGGCCGCCAGCAGCGCCAGCGCGCCGGTCCGGCTGAACCGGCGAC
>DASWWB010000616.1:0-8968 GCA_036406115.1 Herpetosiphonaceae bacterium | reverse complement strand
GGGACCGTGGGCGGCGGCGCGCCGGCGGTCGCCTGGTCCTCGGCGGTGACCGGCGCGCTGGGCCGGAAGATCACCCGGCGGGGCTCGGTGCGCAGGGCGTTGGTCACCAGCGCCAGGCCGGCCAGCAGCCCGAGCGTCAGGCCGCCGAGCCGGCGGGCGTGCAGGCTGCCGAGGCTGCGCTGGCGCAGATCGAAGTAGCGTTTGCGTTGTGGGCGCACATCCATCCTCCCGCGTTTTCATCCATCCGCCAGTATAGCGGAGCGCCCGGGGCCATGCAAACCGCGCCGGATTGTGATACTATAGCCAGATGAGAGTACCTGAAGCGCCCGTAGCGCCTCCAGCTGAGATATCTTCAAAGTTTGCAACACACGAATTTGACTCTGCGTACGGCTCGCGTGGCAACCGCCGCGCCGGTGCTGCTATAATCACGCGGTTCAAAGCAGTTTCGGCCATTTACCAACCTTAGCGAGGACCATCTATGAAGCGGATTCTGGGGCTGTGCGCGGCCCTGTTGCTGCTGCTGACCCTGGTGCCCGGCGCCAGCAGGCCGGCTGCTGCGGCGGAGCCGACGGACGCTGTGCCCGACGAAGTGGTGATCACCCTCAAGTCCGGCTACCGGCTCGGATTGAACGGCGCCTACTACCACGGCGCGCAGGCGCTCAAGGGCGGCCTGAACCTGGCCAGCCTGCGCGCCATCGAGGCGCTCGACAGCCGCAACCACTCCTTCCTGCTGCGCCTGGCCCCCGGCAGCGGCGCCGCCAACGCCATCCCCTCCCTGCTCAAGCAGCCCGGCGTCGACGCCGCCGAGCGCAACTTTGTCTACACCTCGTTGGGCAAGCCCGATGACTCGATCTACTCCCAGCAGTGGGGCATGCGCAAGATCAACGCCGAAGCCGCCTGGGACGTCACCACCGGCTCGCCGATCGTGATCGCGATCATCGACACCGGCGTCGCCTCGGACCACCCCGACCTCGAAGGGCGCGTGCTGCCCGGCTACAACGCCATCCGCAACAACGGCGAAACCTACGATGACGAGGGCCACGGCACCCACATGGCCGGCGTGGCCGCCGCCGCCGGCAACAACGGCCAGGGCGTCGCCGGCATCTGCTGGAGCTGCCAGATCCTGCCAATCAAGGTCCTCAACAGCAGCGGCCAGGGCTCCTCGGCCTCGATTATCCGCGGCATGAACTGGGCCGCCGACAACGGCGCCAAGATCTTCAGCATGAGCCTCGGCAGCGATCAACGCTCCCGCGGCGAAGAAGACGCCGTCAACTACGCCTACAACAAGGGCATCACGATCTTCGCCTCCTCCGGCAACAGCGGCGGCGACAAGAACCCGATCATCTATCCCGCCGCCTATCCCAACGTGATCGCCGTCGCGGCGACCGCGCCCAACGACCAGGCCAGCGGCTTCTCGTCCTATGGCGAGTATGTCGATCTCGCCGCGCCCGGCGTCGGCATCTGGTCCACCTACTGGAACGAGGATGACGGCAACACCTACGCGCCCGAGAACGGCACCTCGCCGGCCTGCCCGCACGCCGCCGGCCTGGCCGCGCTGGCCCTGACCCTCTGGCCCGAGCTGACCCCGGCCCAGATCGAGCAGCTGCTGGTTGGCAGCTCGGTCGATATCGGCGCCCCCGGCAAGGATGTCTACGCCGGCTGGGGCCGCATCGACGCCCTGAAGACGGTCCAGAACGCCGCCGCCCGCAACCTGCCCGGCGCGCCGACCCCGCCCGTGCCGCCGGTTCCGGTGCCGCCGGTTCCGGTGCCGCCGACGCCCGGCAACAATCCGGCCTTCGTGCCGATCGCCCCGCCGCCGCTGCCCGCCGACGCCGGCGTGAGCTACTTCGTCGAGACCGGCCACACCGTTCGCGGCGAGTTCAAGAACTACTGGGAGCGCAACGGCGGCCTGGCGGTCTTCGGCTTCCCGCTGAGCGAGGAGTACACCGAGCAGACGCCCGAGGGCGCGTTCCAGGTCCAGTACTTCGAGCGCCAGCGCTTTGAGTTCCATCCCGAGAAGGCCGCGCCCTACAATGTGCTGCTCGGCCGCCTCGGCGACTCGGTGCTGCGCGACTCCGGCCGCGACTGGTTCACCTTCCCCAAGGGCGCGCCCCAAAATGGCTGCCGCTTCTTCCAGGAGACCCAGCACTCGGTCTGCGGCGATTTCCTCAAGTACTGGGAGGCCAACGGCCTCGCCGATCCGCGCCTCGACCGCGCCGCCCGCTCGCTCCAGCTGTTCGGCTTCCCGCTGTCGGAGCCGCAGATGGAGACCAACGCCAACGGCGATAATGTCCTGACCCAGTGGTTCGAGCGCGGGCGCTTCGAGCTGCACCCCGGCAAGGGCGTGCTGCTCGGCCTGCTCGGCAAAGAGTTCGCCACCAATCGCGGCTGGCGCTAAACCAACCATCTCACGCCGGGGCTGCCGCGCGGCGGCCCCGCGATGGATGCGGGACAATCCCGCATATGACCCACGTTTGAAGTGTTAAGGAGTCCCAATGAAGGGTATGACTCGACGGATGGCCGGCGTGGCCGTGGCTCTGGCCATGATCACCGCGCTGTTCGCCCGCACGTCCGCCACCAGCGCCCACCAGATGATGGCCACCGAGTGTTTCAACACGCCTGGCATCACCAACTGCCTCGAAGGCAAATTCTTGGACTATTGGCGCGCCAACGGCGGGCTGCCGGTCTTCGGCTATCCCATCACCGCCGCCGCCGATGAGGCCAACAAGGACACCGGCAAGACCTATCTGACCCAGTGGCTGGAGCGCAACCGCCTCGAGATCCACCCCGAGAACGCCGGCACGCCCTACGAGATTCTGCTCGGCCTGCTCGGCAAGGACCGCCTGGCCCAGCTCGGCCGCAACCCCGGCGCCGAGGCCCGCGAGAGCGGCCCCAAGGCCGGCTGCCTCTGGTTCGCCGAGACCGGCCACAACGTCTGCAACCAGAGCGGCAACCTGGGCTTCAAAACCTACTGGGAGTCGAACGGCCTGAAGATCGCCGGCCTTGACAACTACGCCCGCTCGCTCCAGCTGTTCGGCCTGCCGCTGACCGAGCCCAAGACCGAGACCAACGCCAACGGCGACACCGTGCTGACCCAGTGGTTCGAGCGCGCCCGCTTCGAGTGGCACCCCAACAACCCCGACAACTTCAAGGTTCTGCTCGGCCTGCTCGGCAAGGAAGTCCGCGGCAACCAGAACCCGAACCCGACCCCCAGCCCGACCCCCACGCCGCCGCCGACCTCCAACGCCTGCGCCGACGCGCCGGCCCCGGTCTCGGCCCGCGTCCGCCCCAGCAACTGCGATGTCGAAGGCACGCTGTTCGAGATGGATTTCTTCGGCTTCCAGCCGAATGAAGAGGTCGGCCTGTGGCTGACCGCGCCCGACGGCGAGATCGTCGGCACCCGCACCACCGTCAACATCGGCCCGTCCGGCCGGCTGAGCGGCTTCCCCTTCCCGACCGAGGCTGGCGACGCCGGCACCTGGCAGTGGACGATGCAGGGCACGACCAGCCAGCACCTGTCGGTCGTCTATGTCAAGGTCCTGCCCAAGACCGCCGGCGGCAAGCGCTGCTCCGGCACCCTGCCCGCCCCGCAGAACGGCACCATCGCTCCGGCCTGCGTCAACGGCCCGACCACGGTGACGATCACCGGCCGCGGCTTCACCCCCGGCGAGGAGATCGGCTACTACGCCACCGAGCCGAGCCAGGCCGTCTATGATCTGAGCGAGATCTTCGACGAGAAGCTCTACGCCGACGACGAGGGCACGTTCGGCATCCAGATCGGCTTCACCGGCCGCGGCCTGGAGCCGGGCGCCTACGCCTTCACCTTCGAGGGCACCCAGAGCGGCAACAAGACCATCGTCTACTTCGAGGGCGCGTTCTAAGATCGCGCTCACGGCAAACGCAAAGGCGGGCGGCTCGGGATCCCGAGCCGCCCGCCCATGTTTTTGGGCTACAGATCCTGGGCGCCGATGTCGGTGCGATGGAAAGAGGGCCGCAGCGTCAGGCGTTCGAGATTGGCATAGGCTCGCTGGCGGGCCTCGGCCAGGGTCTGGCCCTGGGCCACCACCAGCACCGGTTTGCCGCCGTGGGTCGTCAGCCTGGTCGGCCCGCTCTCGCGCACCAGCATCGCCGAGCTGAGCGAATCGGCGAATCCGGTGATCAGGCTGCCGCCGTACCCGCCGCCGTAGCCGCCGCCCAGCAGCTCGTGGCTGTCCGGCACGTAGTTCATGCTGAAGGGATTGGTGGTCTCGCTCTGGAAGGCCAGCACGCCGGCCTCCAGGTCGCTGACGCCGTTGAGCGCCAGGCCGGTCGGGAAATTGTGGGGATAGCCCTGCGCCACCAGCCCCACGCCGACGCTCGCCCCGGGCTTCCAGCGCAGCGGCGGCAAGGACTGCAAGTTGCGGTTGTTGGTGGCGACGATCAGCGAAAACAGATCATCCTCCAGCCGCGGCAGCAGCACCTGGGCCTCGGGGTCGCCCAGCGTGCAGCGGATCTGCGTCACCTTGGGGCCGTCGGAGGCGATCACGCAATCGACGCCCAGCACGCCCCACCAGGGCAGATTTTCGCGCTGGAGCGCCGCCAGCAGCGGCTGGAGGATCTGGCGCTGGATGTAGTCGCCGATCTTGGCCAGCAGCGGGCTGGGGCTGGTGTGGCCGCCCATGCCCGGCGCCGCCCAGCCCCGGTCGCCATCCTCCAGCCGCTCGTAGATTCGGACTGGCAGGAGCGGCAGCGCCGTCGCGCCGTCGGTGATGCAAGAGCAGGAGACAGACGGGCCGACCACCGGCGCCTCGATCACGACGCCGCGGAAATGATCGGGGCGCGGCGGCAGGGCGAAGATGCCGGCCAGCGCCTTCATCACGGCGGCCCGGTCCATGTAGGCGCCGTCGAACTCCGAGGGATAATCGCCCCACAGCAGCACCGGCAGCGACTGCGAGGCCAGGTAGCGCTCGGCGGTGGCGAAATCGCCGAACGCCTTGCCGGGCGCAGTCGGCAGCTGGTAGCGGTTGAGAAATTCCTTGGCCCAGAGCCGCGACTTCGTGAGCAGCGCGCTTTGCTTGGGCGGCCCCCAGGCGGCGATCCGCATCGAGGTCGCCTCCTCGACCAAGCCCTCTTGTAGGGGCTCGGGCGTGGCCGGCACGATCAGCCGGAAGCTCTCCTCGTAGGCCCACTGGACGGTCGCGGCGACCGTTTCCTTGGCGGCGACGATCGGCGCCAGGATGCCCGCGCCGCCGTTGCCCGGCGAGCTGACGATATGATCCAGCCGGTCGCTGTTGAACAGTTTCCAGACCAGGGCGTGCGCGGGGCCGTTCGCCCCCAAGATCAAGGCTTTCATCGCTACTCCGCCCGACCCTCGCGGGCGGCGAACACCCGGTAGTCGATCGCCGGGAACGGATTGTCGAGGTCGCGCAGCTCGGCGGTCAGCGCCGCCAGCGCCCCCTCGTCGCCCTCCAGCGCGTCCGCCAGCTGGGTGAAGCGCTCGACATGCTCGTTGAAGCGCTTGGTGGCGTAGTCGCCGGCCTGGCCGGTCGTCACCAGGAAGGGCCAGTCGCTGGATTCAAGCAGCAGCAGCTCGCGGGCGATCTGGGCCAGCGCATCGGCCCGGGCGCCCTCGGCCTGGGGATAGCGGGCGACCAGCTCCTCCATGCGCCGCTCGGCCTGGTGGATGATCGGCCACATCCACTCGGTCTCGGGGTTCATCCAGGTGGTGTGGGTGCCGTTCTCGCCCCACGAGCTTTCGGGCAGGTTCAGCGCCTCCTGCGGGGGATGGGCGGCGATGAACTCCGAGGCCGTCGTCAGCTCGACCTCGTCGCCGGACGCCAGCAGCCGCAGCACCTCGCGGATCCAATCGACCCCCTCGAACCACCAGTGGCCGAACAGCTCGGTGTCGTAGTTCGATGAGATCATACCGTAGCGCCCGGTCTGGCCGCGATATTCGGCGATCACCTGGCTCACCAGCGTCGTGAAGTGCTCGGCGTGCTGGCGGACCCGGCTGCCGGTCCAGTCCGGGTGATAGTATTGCTTGTCGATCAGATCGAGCTTCGGCCCGGTGACGCGCCAGTACTGCATCCCGCTGAAACTGTCTTTCTTGTGGAACTCGCGGTAATCGCCCTCGCCGGGATAGCCCCACTCCGCCGACCAGACCTGGAGGCCGGTCTTGTGGTGGCGGCCGATCGCCGACACATCGCTCATGCCGACGTGATAGGGCTGGAGCGTGCTGTTGCCGGTGGGCGGCATCTCCTTGCTAACCGGCACCACGTAGCGGCGGACGAGCGAGCCGTAGGGGCCGAACACCTTGCCCTCGGCCTTGCCGATCGGCGCGCCGCCCTCGATCGTCGTGGTTTCGACGAAGAAGCACTTGATGCCCTGGGCGGCCAGGAACTCCTCGACGCCGGGCTTGCGCTCGGTCTCGGCGTTGCCCTCGGTGTAGTAGGCCGGGCGATAGGCGCACTCCGGCAGCCAGATCGCGCGCGGGCGGCGGCCGTAGTGGCGCTCGTAGCTTTGGACCGCCACGGCGATCTGGGCGTAGATCGTCGAGTCGCGGCTGACCAGCGGCAGATAGCCGTGGGTGGCGCCGCACGTGATGATCTCGATGTAGCCCTCGTCCTGGAGCCGGCGGAAGGCGCCGACGATATCGCGGCCGTAGCGGTCGATGAAGGCGCTTTTGATCGCGCCGTACCAATCGCGGTACCACTGGGCCAGATAGGCGCGATGGGGATCGGGATGCTCCAGCGGCGGCGCTTCGGCCGGCGCCTCCTCGGCGGCGACGCTGAGCAACGCGGCGTGGAGCGGGGCCGGGGCGTCGCCGGCGGTCGGCGTGATCTCGCCCTCGGCGCTGAGCGCCGCCAGCTCGTCGGCGGAGGCGATCACGGCGGCCGGGCGCTCGGCGGCGTCTTCGCCGGCGATGGGCTCGTCAGCCTCGCCAGCATCATCAGTCGCGTCAGCCTCGTCAGGCTCGGCGACGGCCTGGGCGGCCTCGGTTGCGGCGGCGGCCTGGGCGGCCTGCGCCTCGTCCCAGCGCAGCTGGACGCCGGCCAGCCGGTCGATGTCCTTCTGGGCGGCGGCGATCTTCTCGTCCAGGTATTCCTCGAAATTGGCGATGATCAGCGCGTCGGCGAGCTGTTCAGTCAGGATGGGCGTAATGCCGATCGTGAGGCGCGGGCGGACGCCCTCGGCGATCAAATCGTTAAGGGCGTTGAGCAGGGGAATGTACGTCTCGGAAGCAGCCTCGTGGATCCACTCCTCGCCGTGGGGCCAGCGGCCGGCCTTGCGGCAGTAGGGGAGATGGCTGTGGAGAACAAACGTAAACGCACCTTGCTTGGGCATAGCGATTCTCCTTATGGCGGATGCTCGCCGGCGGCGATTGGGCGCCATTATAGCATATGGCTTTTTAACCTCTCCGGCGCGGACCGGCTTCCTTGCGCCGCCCGCCGGGCCATGGTATACTCTGGCGCGAAATGATTTAGCTCTTTACAATGGGATAAATCGTTACACGCCTCTGAGGCGACAGCCCAGCGCGCGGGAATAGGGGCGACATGGTCATGGCTCGCTGGCGCAGACGATCCGCATTCTGGCTGCTTCTGCTCATCCTCGCGGGATGCAGCAGCGTGGCCGGGTCACCGACGCCCCAGCCGACTAGCGCGCCGGCCCCGGCGCCCCAGCGCACGACGCTGCGGGTCTGGCATGGCGAGAGCGGCGCCGCCGGCACCACGCTGCGCGCCCAGCTGATCGAATACCAGCGCGACAACCCCGATGTCCAGATCGAACTCGAAGACCGCGGCTTCCAGCTGCTGCGCGACTACGCCGACGCCGTCCAGGCCGGCGGCCCGCCGGACCTGGTGCTGCTGAGCGAGAACCACTGGGTCGGCGGCCTGGCCGAGCGCCAGCTGATCGCCGACCTGACCGCCGAGTTCCCCAGCGCCGAGCAGGCGCCCTTCGCCCCGGCCGCCCTTGAGGGGGTGCGCCACCAGGGCCGGCTCTACGGCCTGCCGCTGACCCTCGACGTGCCGGTGCTGTTCTTCAACCGGGCCAACTTCGCCCCGAGCGGCGCGCCGCCGGCCACCAGCGCCGAGCTGTTCCAGGCGGCCCGCGGCCTCAGCGTCAACGACAAGCAGGGCCTGGCCTACAATCTCAACCTGTACTTCACCTACCCCTACCTGGCGGCCTTCGGCGGAGGGGCGTTCGACGCGGAGGGCCGGCCCATCCTGGCCACCAGCGGCGCGGAGGGCGCGCGGCGCTGGCTGGATTGGCTGCGCGGCCTCGCCGAGGATCCGCAGCTGCTGGCCCGCGACGACAGCCGGGCGATCACCAACGCCATCCAGCGCAACGGCGTGCTGATGGCGGTCGACTGGGCGCGCAACCTGCCGACCTACACCCGGCTCTGGCGCGAGGAGACGGGGATCGCGCCGCTGCCGCAGCTCAGCGACACCGGCCAGGACCCGCGGCCGCTGGTCCGCTCCAGCGTGCTCGCGCTCAACCCGCGGGCCGGCGACCAGCAGCGCAAGGCCGCCCTGGATGTCATGCGCTTCCTGACGGGCCAGGCGGCCCAGGCCGAGCTGCGCGCCGCCGGCCTGCCGACCGTGCGCACCGACCTGGCCGCCGCCGACGACCCGCTCCAGGCAGCAATCGACCTGGCCGCCAGCCAGGGACAGGCCTGGCCGGCCAGCCCCCAGTTCCAAGATAATTGGGACATCCTGGCCCAAATGGTGCGCAGTGTCTTGAACGGCACGCCCAGCCAAGACGCCATCGACCAGGCCGCTCCGCGGCTCCAGAATCGCTAGCGAAGCGCCCTGTCAGAGTGTGGCTTTGCTCGTCACCAAGGGCCTAATTAGCCCTTCACCGTGCGTTTTCCAGTTGATATTTGTCAAAAGATGTAGTAGAATGGCGCAGACGGCCAAACCACTGAAGGCTGATCGTTCCTAGCCTAATCATTCATTATAGATCCCACGCCGGCCTACGGCCTAAGGAGGAG
>DASWWB010000615.1:0-2712 GCA_036406115.1 Herpetosiphonaceae bacterium | reverse complement strand
TCAGCTGGCCAAAGGCCTGAGCGCCCTGATTGACGGTCCGGTGGGGCCGTCGGTTGCTGCTGCGCCGGGGATGGATGGCCTTCTCAGCGGAGGTGCCCATGGCTGATGAGGTGCTCCCACGCACCCGCACCCTCGCCCCGGGCGTGAAGCTCGGGGCGAACGCCCTGACCGTGCTCTCCGAGACGATCGACTATCTGCGGACCGTGCAGGAGGAGACGACCAAGCGGGCGCAGATCGCCGCCCGGCGCGATGTGCTGGTGCTGGCGCTGGAGACCGAGCGGGCGCTCATGGCCCAGTATATTGAGCGCCACTTCGCCGAGCGGAAAACGGCGCTCGATGCGCTCGTGCAGCTGCTGCACACGGGCGTGGCTGCCAAGGACACCGCCCTCGTCGATCGGGCGCTGATGGGGATGCTGACCATCCTCCAGGAGAATCCGCTGACGAGTCTCGCCGCTTTCCGCCAGCAGCTGGCCGATCCGAACGGAGTGATCGAGTTCTGATGGTGTGCTTTTGCGTGAGGAGACCCCAATGAGCCGCAATCCCCATTGGACCCGTGACGAGCTCATTCTGGCGCTCGATCTCTATTTTGTGGCGAATCCAAGCCATACTTCGGAGCGGGATCCCGCCATTGTCGCGCTCAGTTCGCTGCTGCGGGAGCTGCCGATCCATGACCAAGAGACGGTGGCGGAGAATTTTCGCAGCCCCGATAGCGTCTACATGAAGCTCTGTAATTTTCGGCGGCTTGATCCGCACTCGACGGCTGGTGGACTCGCGGCGGGCGCTCAGGGAGACCGCCTGGTCTGGGATGAGTTTGCCCATGATCGCCCCCGGCTGACCCAGGTGGCCGCAGCCATTCGCGCAGGGGCGGCGGCGCTCCCGCCTGAGGCCCCGGAGGTCGCGGCGGAGCTCGACGAGGCGGCCTTTCCCGAGGGGCGGGTGCTGACGCGGCTCCATCTACTGCGGGAGCGCAATCAGACCCTCGTTCAGACCAAGAAGCAGCAGGTGCTGGCGCAGACCGGGCGCCTCGCCTGTGAGGCCTGCACGTTTGATTTCGCCGCGCGGTATGGGGACCTGGGCCAGGGCTTTGCGGAGTGTCACCATCTTCTTCCCCTCGCTCAGCTCCAGCCAGCGACGCGGACCCGGCTGGCCGACCTGGCGATTGTCTGTGCCAACTGCCACCGCATGCTCCACCGCGCCCGGCCGGTCCTGACCCTGCCCGCGCTGCGCGCCCACCTCCGCTAGCCGATGACGTTCACGATCGTCACGTGGAATTGCCAGGGCGCCTTTCGGACAAAGGCTGCCGCCCTGCTTGCTGATGCGCCGGATCTCGCGATTATCCAAGAGTGTGAGCCGCCCGACCGCCTGGCGGGGACGCCGGCCCTCGCCCCGTTTCCGACCCAGGTCTGGTGTGGCGATCCGGCGAAGAAAGGCCTGCTGGTCCTCTCGCGGCATCTCCTCACCTGGACGGTCGACCCCGCCTATGACCCCACGATCCAGCTCTGTGTGCCGCTCCGTCTGCGGGGGGCGTTTGCGCTCAATCTGCTGGCGGTCTGGACCAAGCACCACCGCCAGAAAGGAGAGCTACGTGAGCCAGCTCTATCGCGCCGTCACGACCTATGCGGCCTTTCTGGCGGAGGCACCGGCGCTGGTGGTTGGCGACTGGAACAGCAACCAGCGCTGGGATGCCGAGCGGCCGGGCCGCAACCATACGGCAGTGCTGGCACAGCTGGCCACGCACGGTCTCAGCAGCGCCTATCACGCGTGGGCGGGTGAGGCCCAGGGCGCCGAGACGACGCCGACGTTTCACATGTACCGAGGGCGCGCGCAGGCGTTCCATATCGACTATTGCTGCATGCCACAGGCCTGGCTCCCCCAGCTCCAGGATGTGCATGTTGGCGACTACGACCCGTGGTGCCAGCTGAGCGATCATCGGCCACTGTGGGTGACGGTTGCGGGGACATGGCGCGATGCGACGTGACGGTCGGCCGTGGGGTCGCCGTGATCCTCGGCACCTGCACTCAGTGCTGTGCGGCCGATCCGTCAGCTGCCAGCTCGGTCGCGCAGTGCTCGATCGTCTCCGCCAATGCCGCAAAGGCGCATGCGCGCGGCTGGAGGTTCCGTAAGGCGTTTAGCCCAATGGTCTTCTGCTGCGGCACTACGGCGTCGAGCCGGTGCGTCGGCAAGACGAAAAACTGCCACTGACGGACATCAAGGGGATCCAGGGTGGTCTTCTCCCGATGGGCCAGCAGGGCAAACACATAGAGGGCTGCCTGCCGTTTCAGCGTCGTGTCGATGGTGTTTGTCTCGGCGTTCCAGCCTTTCGTTTGGCGGATGGAGAAGCTGATCGCTGATGGTTTGGCCTGCTGCCAGCGCTGGAGATACGCTGCCGACTTCACCTCGATGGTCACTCCGGCGCGGGTGGTGAGATCATAGGCCTCCCAGTCGAGCCGCACGCCATCGGCGACGCCAAGAGCTGTGGCCACCAGGTACTCCGCCAGCAGGCCGCGCATGGTATTCGACACCACATCCGACCCCATCCACTGCCAGAAGTTGGTGAGGTGCGGCCCGATGGGTAGTCCGCTCGCATGGAAGGGCTCGTGCCCCTGCTTCCGCTGGGCCGGGAGTGCATCAAGCGGGGAGGTCATTGACCATCCTCCCGTGGCGGACGTGGGTGGGCCAGCTGCCGCTGGGTACAGCCGTCACTGCTGGTGG
>DASWWB010000614.1:0-2443 GCA_036406115.1 Herpetosiphonaceae bacterium | reverse complement strand
CCGCACGACGGCACGACGCTGACAGCGACGGGCGCGACCCAGCTCCAGGTCTCGCGGCCGGCGGGCACCGCCTCCGCGTTCGGCGCGACGATCCATCCCAGCGGCATGCGGGCCTGGGACGGCCAGTTCGAGCCGGTGCGGCTGAGCGGCGACGCGCGCATGGAGTTCAGTTTCACCGGCGCGCTGCCTGGCGGCGGCCAGGAGGAGCTGGGCAAGATCGCGGCGGCCAGCGTGGCGGGCAGCGGCGGCGGCGCCGGCAAAGCGGTCCTCGCCGATTTCTCCTTCATCGCCAGCTCGTCCTCGACCTACACCATCCGCGGCTTCGACCAGGGCACCCAGGTCTTCACCCGCACCGGCATCACGCCGCGCCTGGCGATGACCTTCGACATGCGGACCAAAACGCCGCAGATCTGGTGGATCGTCGTGCTGTATGTCCTTGACCATGCCAGCGCCCACGTCGAGTACAGCCAGCAGAACGGCTGGTCCGGCGGCGTGGATTGGAACGCCAGCTCCACCTTCGACGTGGACGGCGACGGCACCACCGATTTCACCGGCGACAAGATTATGGTCAGCCCCGACCAGCAGACCGCCCGCTCGCGGGTTCTCTCGCAGGTCGACATCCACGGCCAGGGCCAGGGCTTCGAGGCCTTCAAGATCAAGACGCGCTTCATGGACGGCGGCTGCTTCGATCTGTGGTGGGATCTGTTCAGGACCTGCCCGTTCGGCCGCGGTCGGCTGTCCGGCTCCACCAACAACCCGCTGTATGTCTCCAACATCGGCTCCAGCGGCCAGGACGGGGTGTCGCTCACGCCCAGGCAGCCGACCGCGCGCTGGGACGGCTATTTCGCTCCCGTGCCGATGGGCAGCGACGGCCAGATGCTGATCACGGCCTACGGCGCCACGCCCGACGGCCCGCAGCGCCTCGGCCACATCATCGCCGCCAGCAGGCCGGACCTCGGCCCCGGGCGCAAGGCGCTGTACGCCGACTGGTCGCCGATCGGGTCCAGCCGGCTCGGCCTGCGCGGCTACGACGGCGAGACGCTGGTCCTCTCGCGGACGCTGACGCCCGGGACGCCAGCCGGCGCCCAGGCCAACGCCCAGTTCCCGATCATTCCCATCCTGATCGCGATCTACGTGCTGGACCACGCCAGCGCCCACGTCGACTACAGCTCGTCGAGCGGCTGGTCGGGCGGGGTCGATTGGAACAACAACATCACCGCCGACACGGACGGCGACGGGGTCGATGATTTCCGCGGCGACAAATTGATGGTTGTGGCGCTGGACGGCTCGACGCCGGCCACGACAATCGACACGATCACGATCGGCATGCGCAATGTGCGCCAGCTGACGATGCGCGGCCACCACCTGCCGCACTGCCTCGAAGTCTCCGGCCGCGCGCGCTGCGCCCTCGGCCAGGCCGAGATCACCTCCCAGCCCGGCGGCGGCCCGCACATCAGGGTCTCCAGCATCGGCTCCAGCGGCCAGGACGGCGTGAGCTTCGCCGTCGCGAGCCCCGCCGACGCCCGCGGCCGGCTGACGTGGGGCGACCCGCACGTCGACGAGAAGGACGGGACGCGGCTGAGCCTGGCGCTGTCCGGCGTGCCGGCGAGCGGCGGCGAGGAGCGGATCCTCGGCTCCAGCTCGGTCTCCCACAGCGGCGGCCAGCTCTCGCTGAGCGCGGATTGGAGCGGCGCGGGCTCGTCGAGCGTGCGGGCGACCGCCTATCGCAACGGCGCCGTGGTCTGGAGCGGCGCGCTGCCCAACGGCGCGCTGGCCAAAGTCAGCTCCCCGCCGACCGGCGGCGATCTCCAGTGCGACGCCTGCCTGGGCTTCTCGTGGGGCGCCAACAACCCCGGCACCTTCACCGTCTCCGGCAGTCCGCCGTTCGAGGCCGACCTGTGGGCGGTCAGCGCCGGCCAGTCCAGCCTGGCGCCGACCGGCGGCATCAACAGCATCCGGCTGCTGGCCACGGACCTGGACGATCTGCTGATCGACGAGGCGCTCGGCGCGCGCTTCCAGGTCTTCGCGCCATTGATCAAGCGCTAGCTTTCCCGGGTCTGGTGCGCGGCGCCGATCCCCGCTGGGGGTCGGCGCCGCGTGTCGGCGAATCTTGTATACTATGCGCTACCGTTTGGAGTCAATCTGGCAACGGCCCACCACCTGTCGCCTCAAGGAGCACCGCAATGCACAACTCTCGACGACTGCGCATCGTCATGCTGGCTGGTTTGATGCTGTCTCTGGTCCTATCGTTCGCGCCGGGCAGCCCGGCGGCCCAGCCCGCGCTCGCCCAGGGCGGGACGCCGTCGCTGGTCAATCCCTCGTTCGAAGACGGTGTCGTGGGCTGGTCGACGCAGCCGACCTGCAACTACACCACCTACGGCGGCACCACCCAGTTCCCTGCTCAGCAGGGGACAATCTACATGGGCGCCAACCGCAACAACTC
>DASWWB010000613.1:0-10149 GCA_036406115.1 Herpetosiphonaceae bacterium | reverse complement strand
CCCGGGAACCTGATGGGCGCGGCCCCGACGCCCGCCCAGCTCCAGCAGGAGCTTGAGGAGCTGGTCCTGACCCCGATCGCCGAGCGCCCGGCCCAGGCCAGCCTTTTCAACCGCGGCCAGCTCCAGGCCGAGATGGATCGCCGCCCGGCCCGCCGCAAGGAGCCCGTGCCGCCCCCGCTCGCGCCGCCGGTGTCGATCAACGAGGCGCCGACCAAGAAGCTGCCGCCGCGCGCCAACGCCAAAAACCCCGCCCCGCCTGCCGGCGCCGCAGGCAACGCGCCCGGCGCCGCCGAGCCGCTGGATGAATCAGCAGAGGACGAGACCTACCAGCCCGCCGGCGTCCGCGCCTGGCCGCTGCCGGCCCTCGCCATGCTCGACACCCACGCCGACGGCCAGATCAGCGACGAGGAGAAGCGCGAAAAGGCCCGGATCATCGAGGAGACGCTGGCCTCGTTCAAGGTCGAGGCCCGGGTCGTCGAGGCCAACACCGGCCCGGCGGTCACCCAGTTCGCCCTCCAGCCGGCGATCGGCGTCAAGATCAGCAAGATCACCAGCCTGCACAGCGACCTGGCCCTCGCCCTGGCCGCGCCGTCGCTGCGGATCGAGGCGCCCGTCCCCGGCCGCTCGGTGGTCGGCATCGAGATCCCCAACTCGGCGATCTCGATGGTCGGCATGCGCGATGTGATGGAGAGCGACGAGTACGAGGCCAACAAGCGCGGCAAACTCAAAATCCCGCTCGGCAAGGATGTCTCCGGCACCGCCACGATCGCCGACATGACCAAGATGCCCCACCTGCTGGTCGCCGGCTCGACCGGCTCGGGCAAAAGCATCTGCATCAACTCGATCATCGTGTCGCTGCTGCTCAAGCACACGCCCAACGAGCTAAAGTTCATCATGGTCGATCCCAAGATGGTCGAGCTGATCGTCTACAACAGCATCCCGCACCTGCTCACGCCGGTCGTCACCGAGCTGGAGCGGGTCGTCAGCTCGCTCAAGTGGGCGGTCCGCGAGATGGAGCGCCGCTATAAAATCTTCGCCAAGGGCGGTTTCCGCAACCTGGACAGCTATATGGCAGCGGCCCGCAAGCGCCCCGACCTGGAACCGCTGCCCTACATCATCGTGATCATCGACGAGCTGGCCGACCTGATGATGCTGGCGCCGGACGAAGTCGAGACCCTGATCTGCCGCCTGGCCCAGATGGCCCGCGCCACCGGCATCCACTTGATCATCGCCACCCAGCGCCCGTCGGTGGACGTGGTGACCGGCCTGATCAAGGCCAATTTCCCCTCGCGCATCGCCTTCGCCGTCACCTCGCAGATCGACTCGCGGGTCATCCTCGACACGCCGGGCGCCGAGCAGCTGCTCGGCCGCGGCGATATGCTCTACCTGGCCGCCGACGCCGCCAAGCCCGTCCGCATCCAGGGCACCTACGTCTCGGACGGCGAGGTCGAGCAGGTGGTGCGTTTCTGGCGCGCCCAGCACCCAGAGGGTACCCGGCCGGACAGCAGCCAGCCCGGCGCGCCCGCCGCCAATGCCAGCCCAGCCGCCCAGGCCAGCCAGGCCGCCGCCAGCACCTCGATGGGCGACGTGTTCCTCCAGGCCGACGAGCAGGACGAATTGCTGCCCAAGGCCGTCGAGCTGGTCAAGCAGCACCAGCGGGCCTCGGCCTCCATGCTCCAGCGCCGGCTGCGCATCGGCTACAGCAAAGCCGCCCAGCTGATCGACTTGCTGGAGCAGCAGGGCGTCGTGGGGCCGGCCGAGGGCGGGCGCTCGCGCGAGGTGCTGGCGCCCAACCGCGACGCCAAGCCCGGCGAGTAGCTAGCGGCCGGACTCCAGGATGCGGCGGAACTCCGCCGACGCCTCCCAGGCCTCCGGATCGCTCTTGACCAGCAGCGTGCTGAGGACGCGCTTCGTGTCCTTGTTCAGCGTGTCGGCGCCGACCGCCACCGCCCGCATCTTCATATCGCTCATGTTGGGCGAGGAAAGATAGGCTTCGAGCAGCGCGCCCGGCTGCTGCGGCATGTAATAGTGCAGGGCGAAGCATTGCAGCTGTTCGAACCGGTGGCCGATCGTGTGGACGAACTGCACCGCGCAGATCGCCGCCCCGCGCGGCGGCTCGACCTCTTTGTAGCGTCCCACCACCAGCGGCGGCGACGAATCGCCGAAGGTGTGCTCCTCGTAGGCCTCCACCATCACCCCCGCCGAGCTGAACAGCAATGTCGGTCGTACAATCTCCCGTCGCCAGAAACGCATGGTCGGCCTCCTTGTGTGATGTGGTGCGGGCGGGGCTCAGGGGCGCTCGGGACCGCTTTCGCGCGCGGGCCAGTGGTCGTGCCGCTTCACCCGGTAGATGCGGTACAGCGCCAGCCCGACCTGGAGCGCCAGCCGGTCCATCGACCGGTCCAGCCGGTGGCCGGTGATCGCGCTGATTTTGCCCAGCCGGTAGAGCAGCGTGTTGCGATGGATGTGCAGCGCCGCCGCCGCCTGGCTATGATTGCCGAGATGGGCGAAAAAGCTCTCCAGGGTGTGCAGCAGCTCGCTCTGGTAGACGTGATCGTGGGTGGCCAGGGTGTCGATCGTCCGCTCGTAGAACAGGCGGGCCTCCGGCATGTCGCTGAGCGACAGCATCAGCCGGTAGACGCCCAGCTCGGCCCCGCCCGCCAGCACGCCGGCGCCCAGCATGTCGCGGCCCAGCTTCAGGGCGGCGGCGGCCTCGGTCCAGGCGTTCGGCCAATCGGCCAGCTGCGGCGCCAGGCCGAAGCCGCCGCTGATCGCCAGGCCGCTGTCGGCCAGGGCCTGGTGCAGGCCGCGGACCTGGGTCTCGCCGCTGAGCAGCGCCGCCTCTTTGCGCTCGTCGAGCTGAAGCGCGATCAGCAGCAGGTCGTCGCGCTCGCTGAGGACGCCGTGCAGGTGGAGCCGGTCCAGCGCCCGCCGCGCCGCCGCCCGGATACGATCGATCCGGTGGGACTCGTTGGGCATCAGCACCATCAGCACATAGGCCAGATCGACCGCGATGCCCTGTTCGCTGGCCCGGCGCAGGCCGTGGGCGTCGAGCGGCAGGCCGGTGAGCAGCATATCGACCACGTCGCCGCGCAGCCGCTCCTCGGTGGCCTGGATCGCCCGCTCCTTGTCGATCAGCAGGGCCAGGGCGCTGGCGCCCTGCTCGAGCGCCGTGTGGTCCCACTGATGGGCGCCGTCGCTGCCCAGGGCGATGACGCGCCGGCCGTCGAGCAGCACCGGCACGATCGTGCGGGCGGCCTGCTGGGCCGGCAGCGTCACCCGCTGGCCGGTCCACTCCTCCAGCACCCGCACCAGGGCGGCGCGTCCGCCCACCCCGAAGGCGTCGCGGGTCAGGGCGGCGTAGAGCTGGGCGGCCCGGCGCTCGTGCTGGGCCTCGGGATCGGCCAGCAGCCGCTCGACCTCGCGCCGGATGGAGCGCAGGTCATCGCCGGCGGGCAGACTGAACAGCACCATTTGGGTCGCCTCGGCGGCGTGCAGCGCCGCTTCGTCGATGGTCCCGCCCATGGCGACGGCGGCGATGGCGGTGCCTTGGAGGCGGCGCAGGAAACGATCGAGCGTCAGCGAGGGATCGAGCGCCTCCAGCAAGGGCGGGCTGAGCAGGATCAACTCGCCGCCCTGGAGGGCCGGCAGCGCGGGCTGGGTGCTGCGCAGCATGGCGACGGACCGCACGGGCTGGCTGCCAGCGACCCCGGCGCACACTTGAGTCTGGGGCGGCAGGGCCAGGCGCCATACTTCGTGGAGCGTCGTCACAAAACCTCAATCTGAACCGGCGGGCGGGTGGCGGATGGGTGCCCGAAGGCGGTTTGGCCGAATTATGACATAGGCCTCCCGCCAATGCAAACCACGAAGGTTAAGAATCTTTAACAATTCAGGCTGACTCAGCCGCCATTTGGCTTGACACTGCATAGCAAAAAGACTATGATAGCCTCGGGGAATCATTTCTTTACAATAATCTTACCTTTGCACTGAAATTTCCTCTCATACACTGAACCTTAACAATCGAGCCAGGAGGACGTACTGTGGACCTCATCCTAGTGCCAGTTCTGGCCTTGCTCATTGGCGGAGCGGTCGGAGCGGTCGTCATGTACCTGTATCAACAAAAACAGGCCACGGCGCTCATCGCTCAGACCGAGGCGGCAGCCAAACTCCAGCTAGAGCAAGTCCGGGCTGAGCAAAAAGATCTTATGCTTCAAGCGCGCGAGGAGGCCCAGCGCCTGCGCGAGGAGGGCGAAACCGAACTCCGCGCCGGCCGCGCGTTGTTGCAGAAACAGGAAGAGCGCCTCGGGCGCAAAGAGGAGACCCTGGATCGCAAGCTTGAAGCCTTAGAAAAACGGGATCGTCAACTCCACAACCGCGAGCGCCACGCCGAAGCCACCAACCAGGAGGCCGAGCGGTTGCGCGAGGCCCAGCAAGCAGAGCTGGAGCGAATCGCCGGCCTGAACTCCGAGCAGGCCCGCGACATCATTCTCACCCGCGTCGAGCAAGAAACCCGCGCCGAGGCGGCCCGCCGCATCCACGAGATCGAAACCGCCGCCAAGAACGACGCCGACCAAACCGCGCGCAAGATCATCGGCCTGGCCATCCAGCGCTGCGCCTCGGATTACGTTGCTGAAATCACCGTCAGCACCGTCCAGCTGCCCAGCGAGGAGCTGAAAGGCCGGATCATCGGCCGCGAGGGCCGGAACATCCGCGCCTTCGAGCAAATCACGGGCGTTGATATCATTGTTGACGACACCCCCGAAGCTGTCACTCTCTCCTGTCACGACCCCGTTCGTCGTGAAGTTGCGCGTATCGCGCTGACCCGCCTCCTCAAGGACGGGCGCATCCACCCGGCCCGGATCGAGGAGGTGGCGGAGAAAACTCGCCAGGATATTGAGCAAATTATGCGCGAGGAGGGCGAGCGCGTGGCCTACGAGGCCAACGTGCAGGGCCTCCACCCCGATCTGATCAAAATTTTGGGGCGCCTCAAATATCGGACGAGCTATGGGCAGAATGTCCTGCAACACTCCCTGGAGTGCTCGTTCCTCGCCGGGGCCATGGCCGCCGAGCTGGGCGCGAACATCCAGGTTGCCAAAACAGCCGCACTCCTCCACGATCTCGGCAAAGCCGTGGACCACGAAGTCCAGGGGCCGCACGCGCTGATCGGCGCGGATATCGCCCGCAGGCTGGGGCGCAACGCAGCGGTCACGCATGCGATCGCCGCCCACCACAACGACGAAGAGCCGCAAACCGTGGAGGCATTCCTAGTGCAGGCGGCAGACGCCATTTCCGGCGGGCGGCCTGGAGCCCGGCGGGAAACCCTCGATCTCTATATCAAGCGGCTGGAGGCGCTGGAAAGCGTCGCCACCTCGTTCCCGGGGGTTCAGCGGGCGTTTGCCATCCAGGCGGGTCGCGAGGTGCGCGTCATGGTCCAGCCGGACACGATTGACGACCTTGAAAGTATTCACCTTGCGCGCGACGTCGCCAAAAAAATTGAAAACAGCCTTCAGTATCCAGGACAGATCAAAGTCACGGTGATCCGTGAAACCCGCGCTATTGATTATGCACGCTAGCCTGCGGAAGAAGGAGATCTCAGGCATGCGTACCAGCATGACGTTGCAACAATGGAGGACCTATCGATGAATTATCAGCTCGATCGTCAGCCCGACGATAGCTCCGCGGCCGGCGCCCCCGCCCACGACACGGAGGCCCACCGCCAGAGCGACTCCGAGGTGCTGAAGGTGTCGACCCGCTCGCGCCCCTCGGCGGTCGCTGGCGCCATCGCCGGCGTTATCCGCGAGAACGGCCAGGCCGAGGTCCAGTCGATCGGCGCCGGCGCCACCAACCAGGCCATCAAGGCGGTGGCTATCGCCCGCTCCTATCTCCAAGAAGAAGGCGTGGACATCGTCTGCGTCCCCTCGTTCATCGATGTCGCCATCGACGACGAGGAGCGCACCGCCATCCGCCTGCTGATCAAAAAACACCCCTGAGATCGCTTTCCCGACGCACGAAAACGCCCCGCAGCCCAACGGCTGCGGGGCGTTCTCATTGGCGGCCGGGCCGCCGCTCTCACATTTGGAAGCCGCCCGGATCCTGGACTTTGGCAGGGAACCAGGCGCGGATGTTCTCGACGAACCGCCCCAGCCCGGCGCGGGCCGACCGCCACTCCTCGCTTTGGAGCAACGTCCGCAGCTCCAGCCCGTCCTCGGCGATCACGCCCATGATCATCTGCGGCGCGCTGCCGGCGACACCCAGCCAGGCGTCGCTGATCGCCCCATGCTTCATGAGCAGCGGCACGAACTCGCTGGTGACAAACTCCAGGTACTCCTGGTCTTTGTCGTCGCGGATATCCCAGCTGATAAGCAGTTTCACCATAGCTTTATTTTACCAGAAATCGGCGCCCGAGCCGGCTTTCAGGCCGCCAGCACCTTGCGCACCGGCCGGGCGTCGATGTGCTCCGGCTCGCCCTGGTCGTCCTCGACGATCTGCATCACATCCAGCAGGCGCTCGACCAGCAGCGGCAGCGCGCCGGTCAGCTCGTCTTGCAACAGGCCCTCGCAGACTTCCAGCGCCAGATCGATCAGATCCAGCACGATGACGCTGTCGTCGTTGTCGCGCTCCATCAGTTCGCGCACCACCGTGTCGCGGAGCGTCGCGAGCTGGGCGGCGATCTGGTCGTCGGTGGCCGGCTGATGTTGCGTATCATGGGCCATAGCAGCTCCCCTCCTGGCAAGTTGGTTGCTCGTCACACAGCGCCGGTGACACAGTAATCATAGCACGCCCTCCGCCAATCCGCCCGGATCGCCGCCCGCGATTCGCGCCGCGGCGGCTCGCCGCCGCCGCCTTGACCGGCAGCCCACTCGTGCTATAATATCCGTAACCTCTGTCGCGGGGATGCCTGGTTTCGACAGGGAGGGTCGGTCGTAAGCGGCAAGCCGAGACGCTGAGCCTCGTTAAATCGGCAAACGCCTATAAATGGCAAAACTTCAAATGTGTTCGCGAAGGCCCAGCCTTCGTTCGCACTCGCTGCCTAATTAGACAGCGCGCCTACCTATCCTCAGCCCGATGGGCTAGACTAGGCGTCATTTAGTCGGGCTGCTCCCCCGCCAGTGTCTGCGGGGCGGGGGCTAAGATTAGCAGGCTGGCTGCCAGCCCGCTTTGTCGGTTGCGTGGTGCGGCGGCGAGAAACAAGCAATTGACTACGCTTGTAGATGTTTGCGGCTAAACTTTCTGGACGGGGGTTCGATTCCCCCCATCTCCACCAACCGCCACCGCCCAGGCAGCAATGCCCGGGCGGTCGGCTTTTTAGCCTCTCAGGAGCCAGCCATGACGATCGATCCCGCCGCGCGGCGCCAGCAGGCCAGCGACTACGCTAGCGCCCGCCGCCGCCTGTTCTTCGCCGATCTGCTCATCACGCTGCTGGGAGCCTGGGCGCTGCTCGGCCTCGGCCTCTCGGCGGCCATCCGCGCCGCCATCGAGCGCCAGACCGCCAATCAGTGGCTGGTCGTGCCGCTCTATGCCCTGGTTGTCGGCGGCGCCTACGCTCTGGTCAGCCTGCCGCTCAGCATCTACGGCGGGCTGATCCTGCCGCGCCGCTACGGCCTGTCCCATCAAACGTTCGGCGGCTGGGCGGCCGATCAGATCAAGGGGCTGGCGATCGGCGCGCCGCTGCTGCTGGGGCTGCTGGAGGCGCTCTACGCTGGGCTGCGGGCCTTCCCCGAAACCTGGTGGATCTGGGCGATCGGCGCCGGCGCGCTGCTGCTGATCTTTTTGCTCTGGCTCGTCCCGGCGGTCGTCAGCCCGCTGTTCAACCGCTTCGCGCCGCTAGCCGACGCCGAACTGCGCGAACGGCTGCTGGCCCTAGCCCGCCGACTCGGCGCGCCGGTCAAGGATGTGCTGACGGTCGATTTCAGCCGCCGCACGACGATGGCCAACGCCTACGTGACCGGCATCGGCAGCACCCACCGCGTGGTTCTGGGCGACACGCTGGTCAGCAACTACAGCGCGGATGAGATCGAGGCGGTGATGGCCCACGAGCTGAGCCACTACGTCAAGCGCGACACGCTGCGCCTGCTGGCGGCCAGCATCGGCTCCCTGGCGCTGTTTTTCTGGCTCGCCAGCCTGGCCGTCGCGTCCGGCGCCGCCTGGCTCGGCCTGCGCGGACCCGCCGATGTCGCCGGCCTGCCGGTCTTCGCCCTGGTGATGACGATCCTCGGCCTCGCGCTCCAGCCGCTGATGAACGGCTACAGCCGCCGCATCGAGCGCGCCGCCGACCGCTACGCCCTCGACGCCACCCGCCGCCCCGCCGCGTTCATCAGCGCCATGCGCAAGCTGCGCGACCAGAACCTGGGCGAGCACGAGCCGCCTGCCTGGGCGGTGATTCTGTTCAGCTCGCACCCGCCGATCAGCGCCCGCATCCGCGCCGCCGAGGACTACGCCCGCCAGCACGGCTTGCCCGCAGCGTAAGCCTTGCGGGCAAGCCGTGCCAGGTCGGCGCGTAGATCAGGGCAACGGAGTCCAACAATAGCGAGAAACCAATGAGCGAGTGGGCATATTTCGGCTTGGCCGCTGCGGTGGCCGTCAGCTTGATCGTATTCATCTTCAAAGAAGATGCGGAGCGGGGATGGAAGCGGCGCGAATGGCAGCTCCGATGGCAGGGCCTCCCGTCAGAGCGACCCTATGATTGGGAAGAAATCCATCACCGGCAGAAGTTTATCCGCGCTGGCCAGGTGCTTCTGCTAGCGGGCGCGTTGGCATTCTGGATTTACAACCTCTATGCAACGCACCCTTGAAATCGGCAAAAACCCCTGCGGCTTCCGTTAGCCGCAGGGGTTTTTAGTCCATCCCTAGGCTGCGTCGTAGGCCTGGCGGAGCCAGTCAAGCACGTCGGCGTCGATCTGGCTTGGGTCGCTGATGCGCACGCGGTGGGTGACCATCGAGTTCCAGGCCCCGGCCTCCTCGAAGCGCTCGGTCGGCGCGACGCCTTTGCGCTTGATGCCGATGTCCATGCGATCGGCCGCCGACATCTGGACGATGCCAATCTTTTTCGCACCGCGCTGGATATTGACGTAGGTGCGGTTGGGCGCCAGCTTGAGGTCGGAGCCGAACTCGGCGAGCCGGGCGGCCAGCGCGTCATAGGCCGGGCGCCAGGCGGCTTTGGGGCCGGGAAAGAGCGCGTCCAGCGCGGCATCCTTGGTGACGGGCGGCTTATCGGCCTGCGCGATCACATGGGCGACGGCGTTGGCGTGGCCGTGGCCCAGGCCGAAATCGGCTTTGAGCCAGGCGACCAGCTCGCCGTGGGTCGCGAGGCCTTTTTCGGCCGCCAGGGCGCGGAAATCGTCGGGGGTTTTGCCGGTCTTGGCCTTCACGGTGTCGAGATAGGCTTGGAAAGACATGCGGGCCTCCTTTGGCGCGGGGCGTTAGTCCGCCGCCGGATCGAGCGGCGGCGGCTCGGGAATGTCGATCTCCGGCAGGTCGGCCAGGCGCTCCAGGCCGAACAGCTGGAGGAATTGGGGCGTGGTGCCGTAGAGAATCGGCCGGCCGACGGTCTCGGCGCGGCCGACCTCCTGGACGAGCTCGCGGGCGAGCAGGGCGCGCAGCACGCCGCTGGAGTCGACGCCGCGGATCGCCTCGATCTGGGCGCGGGTCAGCGGCTGGCGGTAGGCGACGATCGCCAGCACTTCCAGCGCGGCGGCCGAGAGCCGCGACGAGCCCTGGCCGCCGAAAAAGCCCTCCAGCAGCGGCCCGGCCTCCGGCGCGCTGACAAGCTGGAAGCGGTCGTCGATCTCCTGGACCCGGATGCCGCGCCCGGCGAAGTGGCGGCGGAACTCGGGCAGCCGCGCCGCCCACTGCGCCGCATCCAGCCCCAGCGCCCGCGCCAGCGCCATGCCCTCCAGCGGCTCGGGGGCGACGAACAGCAGCGCTTCGGCGCGCGACCAGTCGATCGGGGATCGGGGATCGGGGATCGGATCAACCAACGCGGCGCCCGAAAGGTTGATCGGCTCGGCGTCAGCCGGCGCATCAGGCGCCGGCTCGTCCAGCGCGGGGCTGGGGGCGATTGGCGCATCAGCGGCGCCAGAACCCATCGCGCCATCGGCGGCGGCTGGCGGCTGAGCAGCCTCGGCGAGGGCTGGGTCGATTGGCTCAGCG
>DASWWB010000612.1:0-1557 GCA_036406115.1 Herpetosiphonaceae bacterium | reverse complement strand
CCGCTCGACGCCGGCGGCCCGGTCGCCCGCGCCGAAGCGGTGCTGGCGCACGCCCGGCCGGCGCTGCTCATCACCTCCGCCGCGCTGGCCGGGTCGGTCGACGGCTCCGGCGCCGAGCTGGTGCTGGTCGATGATTCGCTGTTCGCCGCCGAAGCCGCCGCCGAGCCCGTCCCGCCGCCCGCCCCCGTCGCAGCCGGCGACCCGGCCTATGTGATCTACACCTCGGGCTCGACCGGCCAGCCCAACGGCGTGCGGATCGGCCACGGCGCGCTGGACCAGTTCGTGGCCGGGGCGACCGCGCGCTACGGCGTGACCGCCGCCGACCGCGTCCTCCAGTTCGCGCCGCTCCACTTCGACGCCAGCGTCGAGGAGCTGTTCCTGGCCCTCTGCGCCGGCGCGACCCTGGTCCTGCGCACCGAGGCGATGCTCCAATCGATCCCGCGCTTCCTGGCGGCGTGCGCCGCGAGCGCGATCAGCGTGCTTGATCTGCCGACGGCCTTCTGGCACGAGCTGGCGTTTTGCGTCTCCGAGGGCCAGGCCGCGCTGCCCGCCGCCCTGCGCTGCGTGATCATCGGCGGCGAGGCGGCGCTGCCCGAGCGGATCGCCCGCTGGCGCCGCGTAGCCGATCCGCGCATCCTGCTCCTCAACACCTACGGCCCGACCGAGGCGACGGTGGTTGCGACGGTCGCCGCGCTGGACGCCGATCCCGGCGACGAGCCGGCGCCGATCGGCCTGCCGCTGCCCGGCGTGGCCTGCGCGATCGTCGACGAGCGCGGCCTGCTGGCCCGGCCCGGCGCCGAGGGCGAGCTGTGCCTGCTGGGCGGCGGATTGGCGCTGGGCTACCTCGGCGATCCCGCGCTGACCGACCGGCGCTTCGTCGCGCTGGCGGAGCTGCCCGGCGCGCCGCGCGCCTACCGCACCGGCGATCTGGTCCGCCGCCGCGCCGACGGCCAGCTGGTCTATCTCGGCCGCTGCGACGACGAGCTGAAGATCAGCGGCCATCGCGTCAATCCGGCCGAGGTCGAGACCGCGCTGCTGGCGCTGCCGGGCGTCCGCGAGGCGGCGGTGATCGGCGTCAGCGGGCCGGGCGGCCTCAAGCAGCTCGCCGCCCACGTTGCCGCCGACGAGTCGATCGACCCTGCGGCGCTGCGGCGCGGCCTGCTGGAGCGGCTGCCGGCCGCCCTGGTGCCAGCCCGGATCATCGTTGCCGCCGCGCTGCCCAAGACCCGCTCGGGCAAGATCGACCGCGCGCTGCTGCGGGCCGCACCCGCCGCCCCGGCCGCCGAGGCCCCGCAGGCCACCGAGCTGGAGCGGCAGGTGCTGCGGGTCTGGGCCGAGGTGCTGGGCCGCGCCGATCTCGTCCCCGGCGATGATTTCTTCGCCCTCGGCGGCCAGTCGCTCCAGACCATCCAGGTCGCCACCAGGCTCGGGGCCGAACTTGGCCGCGAGATCGCCGTCGCCACGCTGTTCCGCCACCCGACCGCCGCCGGCCTGGCCCAGGCGCTCGACGCCGGCCCGGCGCCCGTCCCCGCCGCCGACGAGGAGCTGGCGGCGCTC
>DASWWB010000611.1:0-2107 GCA_036406115.1 Herpetosiphonaceae bacterium | reverse complement strand
CGCGAGGAGCTGGCCGAGCTGCCGACCCACGCCGGCGACGGCCCCGCCGAGGCGATTTACCTGCAGCTGGCGGGCGACGCCCAGCTGGTGCCGACCTATCTGGCCCACGGTGTGCAGGCCCTGGAGCGCGGCGACGCCCCGATCGCGGTGGCGTTCCTGCGCCGCGCCGCCGAGCTGGCGCCCGGCGCCGCCCGCCGCTCGGCCTTGAAATCTTCCTGGGCCTGGCGGGCGATGATGGCGGCCACCTGGACCGCGCTGACCGTGCCCCGGCGGCGGGCGCGGCCGAACATCATCACCGGCAGGTAGGAGATCGGCCCGTTCTCCTCCTCCCACTCCTCCAGCAGCTCCAGGGCGCGGGCGGCGATGGCGTCGAAATGCTCGCGGGTCAGCGGCGTGTGGTTGAAATCGCCGGCCCGGGCCACGTAGAGCAGGCCGCGGCCGTCGAGCTGGCCGCCCGAGGCCCAGAGATGGCCCAGCAGCCGCCCGACCTGGTCCGGGCTGATCGGAATCCGGTTGAAAACCTCGCTGGCGCGCTCGGAGTCGCAGGTGTCGGCGTAGGCCGGCATCAGGACCTCGAGGGCGGCGCGGTGCAGCGCCTCGTCGCGAGAGCGCTCGAACAGGGCCTCGATCTCTTGCAGCAGCAGACTGGCGGCGCGGTGCTGGTAGGCCGCCTCCAGCCCTTTGAAGCGCACCGCCAGGAAGACCTCCAGCGGCTCGACCGGCTCGCCCGCCAGCCAATCCAGGTACCACCAGCGCTGCTCCGGCGTCAGGGCCTTGTAGGACGAGCCGGCGAAGGTCGGCGGCGTCGGCGCGTTCCAGGGCTGGGGCGAGCCGGGCCGCTTGATCGGCAGCGCGCGGATCAGCACCGAGTCGGCGCTCCAGGCCGTGCGCTCGCCCCACTCGTTGTAGACATCCCACTCCTGGTTGACGACTCGCACGCCGGTCTGCGCGGCGGCCAGCTCCAGCTTGGCCTCGTGCTCGCGTTGCTCGGCCGGCGTCATCACATAGTCGGCGGCGCCGGAGAGATCGAATTGGACGACGGCGGTGTGGTTGCCGGTCAGCATCCCATCAAGCAGCTCCAGCCCGTCGAGCGGCGGCGCGCCCTTGCGCGAGGTGCGGACCAGCTCCTGGGCGGCGGCAGCCAGCCCGCGCATGAAGACGCCGGCGTCGCTGCGGTCGAAGGCGAACGAGCCCTGCTCAAGGCCCAGCGTCCGCGCCACCTGGGTCAGCAGCGAGTCGTTGTGGCCGAGCATCGAGGGCACCGCCGGCGTGCGGTCGACGACGTAGCGGATGGCGGTGGTGCCGACGCGGGCACCCCAGCGCTCGGCGATCTCGCGCATCGCCACTTCGATCGCCGGCCGGCGGTTGTTCATGCCACGCGCCAGCTTGAAATTGCAGCGCAGCGCGATCTCCAGCAGCACAAAGCCCGAGGCCTCGACGTCGGCCCGCGCCAGGCAGCGCATCAGCACCTCCAGCGGCACGGTCGCCGGCCGGAACTCGGCCAGGAACATGCCCAGGCGCTCCGGCCACACCGCGCCGTAGGCCAGCGTGAGCTGGTTGCCGATCATCGTGCGCGCCACGGAGTCGGTCACGCTGCGGTCGTACAGCTCCTGCATGGCCGCGATCGCCTCGTCGCGCCGCGGGCCGCCCAGCTCGGCGCACAGGCCGTAGAGCCGCATCTGGCGGAACAGCTGGATGCCCAGGTTCTCGTCGCCGGCCAGCCAGGCGATGTAGTTCCAGCGCTGCTCCGGCGTCAGGGCGGTGTAGGTCGGCGAGTAGGCGTAGTAGGTGCCCCAGGCGATCACCGAGGAGGTCGCCCGCCGCACCGGGAAGCGGCTCAGGTCCGACAGGATGCGGGTGTCGATCGGGAAGCGCTGCGGCTGCTGATCAAGATGCACGCCGACCCGCCCGCTGATCTCCTCGATCATGCGCAGGAACTGGGCGCGGTCTTCGGGCGAGAGCGTTTTTTGCGGGATGGGGCGCGAGGGTCGGGCCATTCGATCAAATCCATTCAATCTTCCACAAAGCAGCTACCATTGTACCACGGCGCGGCGGAGATGCCGATTGCGGCAGTCGTCAGCTGTCAGTCGTCAGTCGTCAGGGGATG
>DASWWB010000610.1:0-4639 GCA_036406115.1 Herpetosiphonaceae bacterium | reverse complement strand
CTCGTAGGCGTTGGTGTTTGTTCGGTCGGTGGGTACCATGGTTTTTGTGGCGGCGTCAAATGTGCCGCGCCTGGGTCTTGTTTGTTGGATGATTATTGCTAAGCAACCCAAATTGCTACGGCAATCATCAAGATTCTTCCGCAAGCCTCACAAGAGTCTCCAAGCCCCTACGGAAAAAATCTCACCCTCACCACTAAAAGAAAACAACGGCCGCCCAGCGACGGCCCTGTGCGCCCGAACGAACCAGAACGCCCACCCACGGCCTTTGGGGGATGCAAGGGGGCGCGCCCCCTTGCGCTCCTCCCGCAGGGAGGCGGGGGTGGGCGATCCCTCGCCCTGGCAAGGGCAGAACGATCCGCAGGGAGGCGGGGGTGGGAGAACCCCCGCCCCGGCAGGGGCAGAAATCAATCAGCGGCAAGGGCTATCCCGCAGGGAGGCGGGGCGGCCGTCCATGCCGCTACTCGATATCCTCCAGCTCCGCTGGCGCAAACGACACAATCGCCCGCGTCCACTGATTGTCGTGCTTCAGCTCGAATGAGCCGCCCAGATCGGCCTTGACCAGCGTTTCGATGATCTGGAGGCCGAGGCCGGTGCCTTTGCGGCGG
Organism: Herpetosiphonaceae bacterium; assembly: GCA_036406115.1. Taxonomy (GTDB): domain Bacteria; phylum Chloroflexota; class Chloroflexia; order Chloroflexales; family Herpetosiphonaceae; genus DASWWB01. The sequence goes on along the minus strand of DASWWB010000610.1, from coordinate 4,034 downwards.
CGGGCCGGCGGGCGGGTCGGGCCGTCGTCGCGGACCTGGAGATAGGCGACCTGGCCGACGCACCAGCAGTCGATGCCGATCTTGCCGCCGTGGGTGCCCACGCCGTAGTCCAGCGCGTTGCCGACCAGCTCATTGACGATAATCGCCAGCAGCGTGGCGGCCCGCGAGGCGACGAACACCGGCTCGCCGGTCACCTCGAAGGTCACCGGCACGTCGCCGACCAGGCTGATGCCCGTGTTGTCGGCCACCTGCTTGGCGATCTCCTGGACCGAAGTTTTGCCCATGTCGTCGAGGCTGAGCAGATTGTGGACGGCGGCGATCGACTGGATGCGGTTGACGCTGTCCTCCAGCGCGTGGCGGCCGACGGTCCCGGCCTTGAGCCGGCGGCCCTGCATCGTGAGCAGCGCCGAGATGGTCTGCAAATTGTTGCGCACCCGGTGGTGAATCTCCTGGAGCAGGGTCGATTTGATCGTCAGGTTGCGCTGGGTCTCTTTGTAGAGCCGGGCGTTCTCGATCGCGATCGCCGCCTCATCGGCGAAGGTGCTGAGCAGCTGGACCTGCTCGTAGTCGACATGCTTGGGCCCGTTGCTGTAGAGGCAGAGCGCGCCGGTCAGGCGGTTGGCGGTGCGCAGGGGCAGGGCGAACAGCGAGTGGATGTTCTCGCGGTAGGCCATGCTCTGGACGGCGGGGAAGCGCTCGTCGGTGTAGGCGTTGGGCACGGCGATCGGCCGGTTTTCCTTCAAGACCTGGGCGATCAGCTCCTCGACGCCCGAGGTCCGGCCCGGCCCGTAGGAGGCGACCAGCCGCGAGCGCTTGGCCTCGTTGACGTGGAAGATGTCGGCCCGCTCGACGCCGCCCAGCACCACCGCCTGCTCGGCGATCAGGTGGAGCAGCTGGTCCTGGTCGAGGGTTGAGGCCAGCGCCGCCGTGACCCGCTGCAAGGTCGTCAGCTCGCGGATCTTCTGGTGCAGCCGGGCGTCGGTCTGCTTGTAGAGCTGGGCGTTGGCGATCGAGAGCGCGATCTCGCCGGCCACGACCTCCAGGTAGGAGACCTGCTCCTCGGTGTACTCGTGGGCCTCGCGGGTCTGGATGGTGATCACGCCCTGGAGCGATTCGATGCTGTGCTGCTCGGTGGCGAAAAGGATGATCGGCACGCAGAGCAGCGAGCGGTAGCGGGCCTCGTCGAGGATGGGCTCATGCTGGTAGCGCGGCTCGTCAAGCACATCGGTGACGGCGATCGGCCGCCCGGCCTCGCCGGCCCAGCCGGTCACGCCCTGGCCGAGGCGGATTTTCAGCTCGCCGATTGCCCGCGGGTTGAGGCCGCGCGTCGCCCAGAGCGTCAGGATGCGGCGGTGCTGATCGAAAAGATAGACCGAGCAGACATCGATTCGCATCACTTCGGTCACGGTCTCGACCACGGTTTGCAGCGAGGCGTCCAGGTCGAGCGTCGAGTTGGCGGCGCTGATCACCCGGTGCAGGCCGTCGAGCTGCTGGACCCGGCGCAGCAGATGGTTTTGCCAGTGGCGGGTGCGCTGCTCCTCGCGGGCGGCGGCGAAGCCCAGCAACAGATCGGTGACGACCTGCGCCTGGTCGCAGCCGGCGATCTGGGCCGCCTCCAGCCCGGCCGCCGACAGGCTCTCGGCCTGCTCCGCCCGGATCTGCCAATCCGCCCCGAAGGCCCGCAGCTGCTGCGAGCGAATCTCTGGCTGGTCGTTGCGCAGCAGGGCGACGATCGCATCGACCAGGGTGATATCTGTGCTGATCAGGTCCATATCAACCTCGCTGTTGATGGTGGTAGAAACCGCTTTCAGTCGCCGGCGCGGCGGCGGGCGCTGGCCGGCTATTGTACATCAGCTCGCTCCGGTCGATGCTGCGCTGCGTCTTGCTGGGACCGGTCACTGCGCCTATAATGGCGTATCTCGCGTCTGAACTGCGTGGGAAACGGGGCTATTGTATCAGGAGTTTCACATGACTGTGTATAACTTCAGCGCCGGCCCGGCGATTCTGCCCGTGCCGGTGATGGAACAGGCGCAGGCCGAGCTGCGCGACTACCGGGGGACCGGCATTTCGATCCTTGAGATGAGCCACCGCTCCAAGGAGTACGAGGCGATCAACGCTTCCGCCGAGGCCCGCTTCAAGCAGCTGCTCGGCCTGGAGGGCGGCTACCGCGTCTTGTTCATCCAAGGCGGCGCCAGCAGCCAGTTCAGCATGGTGCCGATGAACTTCCTGCCGGCCGGCGAGACCGCCGACTACCTCCTGACCGGCGTCTGGTCCGAAAAGGCGCTCGACGAGGCCGCCAAGCTGGGCGCGACCAACATCGCCGCCAGCACCCGCGAGGAGCAGTACCGCCGCATCCCCTCCGCCGATGAGATCCGCCTCTCGCCGGCGCCGGCCTATGTCCACTACACCACCAACAACACGATCTACGGCACGCAGTGGCATGAGATCCCCGACGCCGGCTCCTTCCCGCTGATCGCCGACATGAGCAGCGATATTCTGTCGCGGCCCTTCGACGCTTCCAAGTTCAGCCTGATCTACGCCGGCGCCCAGAAGAATCTCGGCCCCGCCGGCGCGACGGTGGTGCTGATCCGCGAGGAGCTGCTGGAGACGGCGCCCAAGACCCTGCCGTCGATGCTGCGCTACGCCACCCACGCCAAAAACAACTCGCTCTACAACACGCCGCCGGTGTTCGCGGTCTACATGCTCGATCTGGTGCTGGGCTGGATCCAGGAGACCGGCGGCCTGGAGGCGATGGCCGCCCACAACGAGCGCAAGGCCGGCGCGATCTACGCCGCGATCGACGAGAGCAACGGCTTCTACCGCGGCCACGCCGAGCCCGCCAGCCGCTCGCTGATGAACATCACCTTCCGCCTGCCTAGCGAGGAGCTGGAGAAGCAGTTCGCTGGCGAGTCGGCCAAGGCTGGCATGAGCGGCCTGGCCGGCCACCGCTCGGTCGGCGGCATCCGCGCCTCGGTCTACAACGCCCAGCCCCAGGCCGGCGCCGACGCCCTGGCCGGGTTTATGCGCGATTTCGCCGGCAAGCACAGCTAGGGATCAGGGCCAGGGATCAGGGCCGGCTACACCGTCTGGATGGGCTCCTCCGCGGCGCCCGCCATCCCGAGGTCCGGCCTGATCCCTGGTCCCTGGCCCCTTAATCTTTGGTCGAGGATTATTTCATGCTGGATGGGCTCCTCCGCGGCGCCCGCCATCCCGAGGTCCGGCCTGATCCCTGGTCCCTGACCCCTTGGTTTTTTGGTCGAGGATTATTTCATGCTCAAACTGCGTCCCGCCACCGCCGCCGACCAGCCGGTCATCACCCAGATGATCGCCGAGGCCGACCTGAATCCGCGCGGGCTGGAGTGGCCGCGCTTCCTCGTGGTCGCCGACGGCGAGGAGGTCGTCGGCATCGGCCAGATCAAGCGCCACAGCGACGGCACGAGCGAGCTGGCGTCGCTGGCCGTGCGCCCGGCCTACCAGGATCGCGGCATCGGCTACGCCCTGATGGCGGCGCTGCTGGCCCGCGAGCCGGGGCGGCTCCATCTGATGTGCGCCAATAATATGGAGCCCTACTACCAGCGCTACGGCTTCCGCTCCCTGCGGTTCGCCGAATATCCCCGCTACTTCAAGCGATTGTATCCGCTGCTGCTGGGGATGACCGCGCTGGCGCGGCTGCGCGGCTGGCGGGGCCATGTCCTGGTGATGCGGCGCGACGGCGGGACCGCCGCGCCGCGTTAAGCCTGCTAGCGCAAGGTCGAGGCGTCCAGCACCACGATCCGCTTGGTCACGTTGATGGGATAGTCGCCGACCGACTCGACGGCGGCGATCGAGCGGCCGTCGGGCGACCAGGAGGGGGATTGGAAGTGGCCGCTCGCCAGGAGCTGGCGTTCCCTGCTGGCTAGGTTGTAGGCCCACAGGCCGGCGGATTCGAAATCGGCCCCGAACTGCCCGGGAAACACGATCCAGCGGCTGTCGGGCGACCAACCCAGGTCGGCGGCGTTGCGGAATCCCTCGGCCAGCGGCTCCAGCTTGGCGGT
>DASWWB010000609.1:0-2026 GCA_036406115.1 Herpetosiphonaceae bacterium | reverse complement strand
GGCTGCCAGCGACAGGCGCCCTGGCGATCGTCACGGCCTCCTACAACGGCCAGCCGCCGGACAACGCCCGCGCCTTCTGCGCCTGGCTCGACGAGGCGGAGCCCGGCGCCCTGGCCGGCGCGCGCTACGCGGTCTTCGGCTGCGGCTCCCGCGACTGGGCCGCCACCTACCAGGCGGTCCCTGCCAAAATCGACGAGCGGCTGCGGGCCGCCGGCGCCCTGCCGCTGCTGGAGCGCGGCGCCGGCGACGCGCGGGGCGATCTGTTCGGCGATTTCGAGCGCTGGCGGACAGCCTTCTGGCCGGAGACCGACCGGGCGCTGGGCGTGGAGCCGGCGGCGGAGGCGACTGGACCGCTGTACGAGATCGAGATCGCGGCCTCGCCCGCCGCCGAGCTGGCCCGCCAGAATCGCCTGGAGTTCGCCGAGGTGCTGGAAAACCGCGAGCTAGCCGATCTCGCCGCGCCGTTCGGCCGCTCCAAGCGCCACATCGCCCTGCGCCTGCCCGCCAGCGTGTCGTACCGGGCTGGCGATTATCTGGCGGTGCTGCCGGAAAACCATCCCAGCCTGGTCGAGCGGGCCGCCCGCCGCTTCGGCCTGCGGCTCGACGAGACCGTGGTGCTGCGCTCCGGGCGCGGCGCGCTGGCGGCGCTGCCGCTCGATCAGCCGATCGCGGTCAAGGAGCTGCTTGGCCGCTATGTCGAGCTTGCAGCGCCAGCCAGCGCCGCCGACCTGGCGTTCCTGGCCGCCGCCAATCCCTGCCCGCCCCACCGCGCCGAGCTGGCGGCGCTGGCCGAGCCCGCCCGCCACCGGGCCGAAATCCTGGAGCGGCGGGTGAGCGCGCTGGATCTGCTGGAGCGCTACCCGTCGTGCGACGTGCCGCTCGGCGCCTTTCTCGGCCTGCTGCCGGCGATGCGCCTGCGCCAGTACTCGATCTCATCGTCGCCGCTGGCCGATCCCGGCGCCTGCTCGCTGACGGTGGCGGTGGTCAGCGCGCCGGCCTGGTCGGGCCAGGGGCGGTTTTACGGCGCCGCCTCCAGCTACCTGGCGCGGCTCCAGCCCGGCGACCGGGTCGCGGTCGCGGCGCGCCGGCCGGCCCAGCCCTTCCAGCCGCCCGCCGACAACGCCGCGCCGCTGATCATGATCGCCGCCGGGACCGGCCTGGCGCCGTTCCGTGGCTTCATCGAGGAGCGGGCGCTGCGGGCGGAGCGCGGCGAGCCGGCAGGGCCGGCGCTGCTGTTCTTCGGTTGCGACCATCCCGAGGTGGATTTCCTGTATCGCGAGGAGCTGGAGCGCTGGGAGGAGATGGGCGCTGCGCGGATCTTCCCGGCCTTCTTCCGCCAGCCCGAGGGCGACGTGCTGTTCGTGCAGCACCGGCTGTGGCGGGAGCGGGCGCTGGTGCTGGAGCTCATCGAGCGCGGCGCGGCGATCTTCCTGTGCGGCGACGGGCTGCGCATGGCCCCGGCGGTCCGCGAGACGCTGCGCCGCATCTGGCGCGAGTCGCGCGGCTGCGATGAGGCGGAGGCCGACGAGTGGCTGCGCGGACTGGAGCGCGCCGGCCGCTTCGCCGCCGATGTGTTCGGCGCCTGAGCCGGACTGGAAATCAACCCCCGGCGGCGCGCTCCAGCCACGACTCAAGGCCGGGGAGCGCCGTCGCCAGCCGCGCCGCCAGCCACTGGGCGCCAAACGCATCGCAGTAAAACACCCAGACGCCCAGCGCCCACAGCATAATCGCCCCCTCCAGCGCCGGCAGCGCCGCCAGCTCGGCGGCCCCCAGGCGCCGCTGCTCGCCGTAGCCAGCGAGCAGCGCGGCGACCATCTCATCGGCGACGGGGCGGCCATGCAGGCGCCCGTTCGCGCCCAGCGCCGCCAGATCGCCGATCCGCCAGCCGTAGCCGCAGTAGTCGAAATCGAACAGGGTCAGCAGATCGCCGGCGGCGTGGGCGTTTTTCCACCAGACATCGCCATGGACGACGCCGTAGCTGGCGCCCGCCCCCGCCAGCGCCGCCAGCCCCGGCGACGCCAGCGCG
>DASWWB010000608.1:0-11902 GCA_036406115.1 Herpetosiphonaceae bacterium | reverse complement strand
CTGGGTCCGGGCCCGCTGCGCCGCCGAGGAGACGGCGGCCGCCGGGGCGCTGGAGGCCATGCGCCAGGCTGCGACGCCCGCCGAGCGGCTGGACGCGGTGCGCTCCATGCTGATGGCGCTGAGCGGCCTCGTCGCGGTCGCCCAGCTGCGGCGGCCGACGACCCGCCGGACCCTGGCGCTCATGCACGAGCTGCTGGTCCCCGCCGGGCGGGCCGATCTCCACGAGCGGGCGCTGGCGGTGATGGGCTCGGCGGACCTCGGCGCCGCCCAGGTGGAGCGGCTGCTGGCGGACGCGCTGGCCGCGTTCGACCGGGCCGTGGTTGTCAAGCGCACGCCGGTGCCGTACGGCTTCGCCATCCAGGCCCATCTGCGGCCCTACTACCTGGCAGGGTCGCGGGAGATGATCGATCAGGGGCTCCATCGCGAGGCGATGTTCTGGATCGCCTGCCTTGACCCCGCCTATCACATCCTCGCCAACGACGCCCCGCCAGCGGAGCAGCCCGCCTTCGCGGCGCAGTTCGCGGCCCTGTGCGCGGCGCTCGGCTACGATTCGGACGCGGCCTGGCCGGCGCGGGTGGAAGCCGCCGCGCTCCTGACCGGGGAGATCGCCGCGCTCGCCGCGACCTTGAGCGGGCAGCATCCGGAGTGAGCGGGATTGACTCTGCGGCGCGCTCATCCAATCGAACCAGACACACAAACGGGAGGAGCTATGGATAAGGATATGGCCGCCGATCTCTACCGGGTCGCGCGCGAGGTCGCCGAGGCGCTGGCGGAGTTCGGCGAGCAGTACGACGATATGGTGCGCGGCGCGGAGGAGGGCGAGACCTGGACGCCGCCCGTGATCGCGCAGTACGAAGCGATGATGGCCGCCGACCGCGAGCTGTTCCTGGGCTACCTGGCGCAGGGGCGGCGCTGGCAGGCCGAGGCAGCGCTGAGCCCGTACCAGCAAGCCGTCCTGAACAAGCTGCTGGCCGACGCGGCGGCGGCCCTGCCCCGGATCGAGCGGCTGGCGCAGCTGGTCCCGACCCTGCCGACCGCCCCGGAAGCCCCCTAGCCAAGGCGCGGCGCCGATCGCTCGGCGCCGCGCCGCTCGAATCTGCGCCCGGGCGCCCGCCCGCCGCTGTAACCCGGTTGTAACTCCGCCCTGCTATCCTCGCGCCGCTACCAAGCCAACTCAGCCTGCAACCGAATAGTCCAAAGAAGGAGTCACCCGATGAAGCGTTGGATCTCGCAGATTCTGCTGCTGCTGACAGCCCTCAACATGCTGGCGGCCTGTTCGAGCGGCACTGGCGCCGAGCCCACGGCGGCCGCCACGACCGCCCCGGCCGCCACCGCCACAAGCGCCCCGGCCCCGACAACCGCCACCGCGCCGCTCACGGATACGACCGCCCCGACGACGGCGACCGCGCCGGTCACCGGGACCACGGCGCCCGCCGGCGGCTCGGGCGAGACGCTGAAGATCGGCCTGGTCACCGACCAGTCGAAGGCGCTGTCGCTCTACGGCCAGCAGGAGATCAACGGCTTCATGCTGGGCCTGGAGTACGCCACCAAGGGCACCATGACGGTCGCCGGCCGCCCGATCGAGGTCATCACCAAGGATGACGAGAACAACGCCGAGCGCGCCCGCCAGCTGGCCCGCGAGCTGATCGAGCGCGACGGCGTCGAGCTGCTCCAGTGCTGCGCCTCGACCTCCTCGGCCCTGACCGTGATCGAGGTCGCCAAGGAGAACGGCGTGGTGGCGGTGATCGACCCTGCCGCCGGCCCGCAGATCACCGGCTCCAACTTCAACCGCTTCGTCTTCCGCACCGGCCGCAACACGCTCCAGGACGCGCTGACCGCCGGCCCCTACATGGTCGAGAGCGTCGGCAAAGAGTTCGTGCAGCTGGCGCCGGACACCGACTTCGGCAAGGGCTCGGCGACCTCGTGGCGCACGATCATCGAGGCCAACGGCGGCAGCTTCGTCGCCGATGATGTGCTCATCCCGGCTGACACGACCGATTTCACCCCCTATCTCCAGAAGCTGCTCGACGCCGCCGACGAGAAGGGCGCCAAGGTGCTGATGGTGACCTGGGCCGGCGCCAACTTCCCGCGCCTGTTCCAGCAGATGCAGGAGCAGGGCGTGCTTGAGAAGCTGACCCTGGCGACCGGCTTCGGCGACAACGTCACGCTGCCGACGGTCTACGCCAGCGCGGTCGGCTCGGTCGGCATGATCGCCTACCACTACACGCTGCCCAAGAACGAGGTCAACGACTGGCTGGTCGCCAAGCACAAAGAGAAGTTCGGCACGCCGCCCGACCTGTTCACCGCCGGCGGCATGGCGGCGGCGATCGCGATGGTCCAGGGCCTTGAGCAGACCGGCGGCGACACCGATCCCGAGAAGCTGATCCCGGCGATGGAAGGGATGAGCTTCAAGGGGCCGAAGGGCGACTACACGTTCCGCAAAGAGGACCACCAGGCGCTTCAGCCGATGTACATGGTCAAGCTGATCAGCACCACCGACGCCGAGGCCAAGTTCTACGAGCTGCTCCAGGAGCGCACCGCCGATCAGACCGCGCCGCCAGTGATGGTCCCCTAAGCCGATCAACCAGCCGCCGGCGCCGGGCGTTGTCCGGCGCCGGCGGCCCATCCGGAGCATTCCATGGCTGAGCTACTGAGAACCGAGCGCGTCTCCCGCTCCTTCGGCGGCCTCCAAGCGGTGCGCGACGTGAGCATCCAGGTCGAGGCCGGCTCGTTCCACGCGATCATCGGCCCCAACGGCGCGGGCAAAACCACCTTCTTCAACATCGTGAGCGGCGCGCTCAAGCCGACCGCCGGGCGGGTTTTCTTCAAGGGCCGCGACATCACCGGCACGCCGCTGCACCGCATGGCCCATCTCGGCATCGGCCGGGCCTACCAGATCACCAGCCTGTTCCCGGCGCTGACGGTGGCCGAGAACGTGCGGCTGGCGGCCCAGGCCCGCGGCAGCGACAATTTCAAATTCTGGCGCCACAGCGACAAGCTCCAAGGCTACCGCGAGCGGGCCGCCGCCACGATCGGCCTGGTCGGGCTGGGGGGCCGCGAGGAGCTGCTGGCCAGCGCCCTGCCCCACGGCGACAAGCGCAAGCTCGAGCTGGCCCTGCTGCTGGCCGGCGAGCCAGAGCTGCTGCTGCTTGATGAGCCCACCGCCGGCATGGCCGCCAACCAGGTCCCCGAGCTGATCGAGATCATCAAGGGGCTGCGCGAATCCGGCCGCCACACGATTATGCTGGTCGAGCACCGCATGGACGTGGTGATGAGCGTGTCGGACCGGATCACGGTGATGCACAACGGCGCGGTGCTGGCGGAGGACACGCCTCGCGCCATCGCCGCCGACCCGCGCGTCCAGCAAGCCTATCTCGGCGAGCTGTACGACGATGTGCTGGCCGGGAGCGAGGAGGAGGCCCATGGCGCCGCTGCTTGAGCTTGATCAGATCGAAACCTTCATCGGCCAATACCATATCCTGAGCGGCGTCAGCGTCAGCGTCGAGCCGGGCTCGATCACGGCCCTGCTCGGCCGCAACGGCGCCGGCAAAACCACCACCCTCAAGTCGATCATGGGCCTCCACCCGCCCCAGGGCGGCGAGATCCGCTTCGCCGGCGCCAAGATCAGCGGCCGGCGCACCTTCCGCGTCGCCCAGCTCGGCATCGGCTACGTCCCCGAGCACCGGGCGATCTTCCGCGACCTGACGGTGACCGAGAATCTGATCCTGGCCGAGCGGCGGCGCGGCGACCTGCGGCGGCGCGGCGACCTAATCTTCGAGCTGTTCCCCGACCTCCGGCGGCTGGAGCGGCTGCGCGGCGGCCAGCTCTCCGGCGGCCAGCAGCAGATGCTGGCGATCGCCCGCGCCCTGGTGCCCGAGAACCAGCTGCTGCTGATCGACGAGCCGACCGAGGGCCTGGCGCCGGTGCTGATCGAGCAGATGATGAAGGCGATCGTCGCCCTGAGCGCCCACACCACCGTCGTGCTGGTCGAGCAGAACTTCCGCATGGCCAGCGCGATCAGCCAGCACTACTACCTGCTCGACGACGGCCAGACCGTCGACAGCGGGCCGATCGCGGCCCTGCGCAACGATCCGCAGCGCGTGCAGCGCTATCTTGGCGCGGCCTAGCAACGAGGTGTCCCGATGGCTGTCTCCCCGCCCCTTGCCCGTCCCCGCCTGGCCGAACGGCTGGCGCCCTGGGCCATCCCCGGCGTGTTCCTGGCGATTTTCGCCCTGATCCTGCTGCGCGCCCCGGCCAGCGCCGCCAAGCTGGTCACCGGCATCGCGCTGCCGGGCCTGACGCTGGCCGCGATCTACTTCCTGATCGCCGCCGGCCTGTCGCTGATCTTCGGCCTGATGGATGTGCTGAATTTCGCCCACGGCTCGATGTTTATGATCGGCGGCTACTGCGCCTGGACCTGCGCCCAGTGGCTCGACCCGGCCTATCCCGGCCACTGGCCGGTCACGCTCGCCAGCGGCAACGCCCGCTTCGTCGTCGGCTTGGTCGCCGGGACGCTGGTCGGCGCCGGCCTCGGCGCGCTGCTGGAGATGACGCTGATCCGCCCGCTCTACAAGCGGCCGATCTACCAAGTGCTGCTGACCCTCGGCCTGGTGTTTGTCTTCGACGCGCTGGTGCGGACGATCCCGGCCTGGGGCTCGCTGAGCCGGGCGCCGATCAAGCCGCCGATGTTCGCCGGCAGCCTGGAGCTGCTGGGGCGGCGCTTCCCGACCTACAGCCTGTTTCTGATCATCCTCAGCGGGCTGCTGGCGCTGGCGATCGCGCTGGTGCTGCGGCGCTCGCGGCTGGGCCTGATCATCAGGGCCGGCGTGCAGGACAGCGCGATGGTCGAGGCGCTCGGCATCAACGTGCGGCGGGTTTTCACCGGGGTCTTCGCCTTCGGCAGCGGCCTGGCGGCGCTGGGCGGCGCGGTGGCGGCCTCGTTTATCGGCGTGTATCCCGAGATGGGCCTGGAGTATCAGCTGTTCGCCTTTATCGTCGTGGTGATCGGCGGCCTGGGCTCGTACGGCGGGGCCGCCGCCGGCGCGCTGCTGATCGGCCTGGCCCGCACGTTCAGCGACCATTTGGTGCTGGAGACCGGCTGGCCGACCGCGATCGCCTCGGCCTCGACGGTGCTGGTGATGGCCCTGGTGCTGCTGCTCAAGCCCGGCGGTATTTTCGGCATCAAGCAATGAAGGGAGACCCCGCGATGCTCACCCCACCCCTGCTCGACGGCCTGGAGGCGGCGGTCATCCAAACCAGCCGGCTCGCGACCCACGTCATCACCCGCGGCTCCTCGGCTGGCGAGCCAGTGCTGCTGGTCCACGGCAATGTCTCGGCCGCCCGCTTCTGGGAGGAGACGATGCTGGCGCTGCCCGGGCGCTATTTCGTCGTCGCCCCGGACATGCGCGGCTACGGCCGCTCCGAGGCCGCGCCGCTCGACGCCACCCGCGGCGTCAGCGACTTCAGCGACGATCTCCATGCGCTGGTCCAAGCGATGGGATTGGACCGGCCGCACGTCGTCGGCTGGTCGCTGGGCGGCAATGTGGCGCTGCAATACGCCATCGACTATCCCGCCGCCCTGCGCTCGCTGACGCTGGTGGCGGGCGGCTCGCCGTTCGGCTTCGGCGGCACCCACGGCCTGGACGGCCAGCCCAACAGCCCGGATTGGGCCGGCAGCGGCGGCGGCACCGCCAACCCCGAGTTCGTCAAGGCGCTGCTGGCCGGCGACCGCTCGGGCGACTCGCCGGTCTCGCCGCGCAATGTGATGAACAGCTTTTATTTCAAGCCGCCGTTCCGCGCCGCCCGCGAGGACGTGTTCGTCGACGAGATGCTGCTGACCCACTGCGCGCCGGCCAACTATCCCGGCGACCTCAACGCCTCGGCCAACTGGCCGATGGTCGCGCCCGGCCCCGGCGGCGTCAACAACGCCCTGTCGCCGCGCTACCTCAATCAGTCGGCCTTCGCCGATCTGCCCGCCAAGCCGCCGGTGCTGTGGGTGCGCGGCGCCGACGACCAGATCGTCGGCGACAACTCGCTGTTCGATCTGTGCGTGCTGGGCCAGCTGGGCGCGTTGCCGGGCTGGCCGGGCGCCGAGACCCACCCGCCGCAGCCGATGGTCGGCCAGCTGCGGGCGGTGCTGGAGCGCTACCGGGCCAACGGCGGCTCGTTCCGCGAGCTGGTGCTGCCCGACTGCGGCCACTCGCCGCACATCGAGAAGCCGGACGAGTTCAACGCGGCGCTGGCCGAGTTCCTGGCCGGGGTGGCGCCATGAGCCGCCTGCGCCCGTTCCTGCCGCTGCTGGCGATTGGCGGGCTGGCGAGCCTGCCCTTCGCCTTCGAGGCCGGCACGACCCGCTTCTGGCAGGGCGTGCTGATCCAAATCTTCATCCTGGCGATCTACGCGCTCAGCTACGATCTGCTGATGGGCTACACCGGGATCATCTCGTTCGGCCACGCGCTGTTTTTCGGCGCCGGCGGCTACGCGGCGGCCATCCTGCTGCGCCGGCCCGAGCCGCCTTCGATCTTTGTCGTGCTGGCGACCGTGATCGGCGTCGGCGCGCTGCTGGGGCTGGCGGTCGGCGCGCTCTCGCTGCGGGTCAGCGGGGTCTATTTTTCGATGATCACACTGGCGCTGGCGGAGATCGCCTTCATCATCTTCAAGGCCGACGACCCCAAGCTCAAGCCGCTGACCGGCGGCGAGATCGGCATCCAGGGCATCAATGTGCCGGCGGCGATCGACCCGACGACCTACCGGCTGCGCTTTTATTTCCTGGCGCTGGGCTGCATGGTCGGCCTGTACCTGCTGGCGCGGCGGCTGGTCAACTCGCCGACCGGCCGGGTCTTCGTCGCCATCCGCGAGAACGAGGGGCGGGCGACGGCGCTGGGCTACCACACGCTGCGCTTCAAGCTGGCGGCGACTGCGCTCTCGTCGACGATCGCCGCGCTGGCCGGCATGCTCTGGGTGCTGTACGAGAAAAGCGCCTCATTCGAGATGCTGAGCGTCAACATCACGATCCAGGCCCTGCTGATGACGATCATCGGCGGCATCGGCACGCTGATCGGCCCCATGCTGGGCGCGGCGACCATCCGCCTGCTCGACCAGTGGCTCAAGGGCCCGTTCATGCAGGAGCTGCTGCCGGCCTGGCTGCGCGCCGATCTGGTCTTCGGCCTGATGTACGTGGCGCTGGTCCTGTTCTTCCCCGCCGGCCTGATGGGCGCGCTGCGCAAATGGCGCGGCCTGGCGCCCAAGCGCTCGATCGATCAGATCCGCCAGGCCTTGAAACCGAAGGCATCCCGATGACACAGCCATTCCCGCCGGTCGGCGTCCGCGCCGTCGGCGTCTACCTGCCCGAGCCGGTCGAGACCGCCGCCCAGATCGCCGCCGCCGCCGACCTCCCCGAGGATGTGGTGGTGCGCAAGCTGGGCATCCGCCAGAAGCGGCTGGCCGGCCCCGGCGACGAGCCGTCGGCGATGGCCGCCGCCGCCGCCCGCCACGCCCTGGAGCAGGCGGCGCTCGATCCGGCCGAGATCGATCTGATCATCTACCACGGCAGCGAGTACAAGGACTACGTGGTCTGGTCGGCGGCGGCCAAGATCCAGCACCTGCTCGGCGCCGCCAACGCCTACGCCTACGAGATCTACGCCCTGTGCGCCGGCGCGCCGGTGGCGATCAAGACCGCCCGCGACCAGATGCGGGCCGATCCCAACCTGCGCAATGTGCTGCTGGTGGCCGCCGCCCGCGAGAACGAGCTGGTCAGCTACCAGAATCCCCGCGCCCGCTTTATGTACAACTTCGGCGCCGGCGCCTCGGCGCTGCTGCTCAGCCGCGGCCTGGCCCGCAACGAAGTGCTGGAGTCGGCGGTGATCGTCGACGGCTCGTTCAGCGAGAACGTGGTGATGCGCGGCGGCGGCGCCCGCCACCCCGCCAGCGCCGCCAGCGTCGAGGCCGGCCTGCACCAGCTCGACGTGCTCCAGCTGGAGGACATGCGCGACCGGCTCGGCGCGCTCTCGCAGCCCAATTTCATCCGCGTGATCGACCAGGCGGTCGGCCGCTCCGGCTTCCGCCGCGAGGACATCGCCTTCCTAGCCCTGACCCATATGAAGCCGTCGTTCCATCAGAGCCTGCTGGCCGAGCTGGGCCTGCGCGAAGACCAGGCGATCTATCTCGACGACTACGGCCACATCCAGTCGGTCGACCAGCAGCTCGCCCTCCACCTGGCCGCCCAGCGCGGCCTGCTCCGCGACGGCGACCTGGTGGTCCTGGCCGGCGCCGGCACCGGCTACACCTGGGCGGCGACGGCGCTGCGGTGGGGGGAGATGTAGGGGTCAGGGGTCAGGGGTCAGGGATCAGGGGTCAGGGCTGGTCGCAAAGTTTGGATGGATTCTCAGCGGCACCCGCCCTCCCGGCGTCCGGCCTGACCCCTGATCCCTGGCCCCAGCGACCAACGGGAGCGAAAACCATGGATTCATTCATCACCACCAACGGGCTGCGGCTGCACTACCTGGAGCGGGCGGGCGGCGAGCCGCCGCTGATCTTGCTGCCGGGGATCAGCGCCAACGCCCGGGCCTTCGACGGGCTGATCGGGGCGGGGCTGAGCCCGCGTTACCGCACGCTGGCCTTCGATTTGCGCGGCCGCGGGCTGAGCGACCAGGCCCAAAGCTACGGGCTGGCCGATCACGCCGCCGATGTGCTGGGCGCGCTCGACGCGCTGGGCCTGGGGCAGGTCGTTCCCGTCGGCCACTCGTTCGGCGGGCTGCTCGGCTTCTATCTGGCGGGACTGGCGCCGGAGCGCTTCCCCAAGCTGGTCGTCCTGGACGCGGCGGCGGCGCTTGCGAGCCCGGCGACCGCCGAGGCCATCCGGCCGGCGCTGGCGCGGCTGGGCCAGGTCTATCCCTCCTGGCCGGCCTACCGGTCGGCGATGCAGGCGGCGCCGTTTTTCGGCGGCTGGTGGGACCCGGCGCTCGACGACTACTATCTGGCCGACGTGGAGGTCGGGGCCGACGGCAAGGTCCGGCCGCGCGCCCGGCCCGAGGCGATCGCGGCGGTGATGGAGGCCGTGCTGGCCGCCGATTGGCCGGCGCTGCTCGGCGCCGTCCGCCAGCCCGTACTGCTGATTCGCGGCGAGGGCGGTTACGGCCTTCCCGGCGCACCGCCCGCCCTCACGGCCGAGGCCGCCGCAGCGACCGGGGCGCTGCTGGCCGACTGCCGGCTCCACGCAGTGCCCGGCAATCATATGACGATGTTGTACGCCGAGGGCGCCCGCCGGATCGTCGCGCTGATCGGCGCGTTCCTGGCGGCCCACTAGCCCGGCGGGCGGGAGGATCTATGTACATCGGTGATTGGCTGGGCAAGCGCGAATTGCTCACGCCCGAACGGCTGGCCCTGGTGGATGACGCCACCGGCGAGCGCCACACCTACCGCCAGCTCAATGCCCGCGCCAATCGCCTGGGCTGGGCGCTGCGCGAGCGGCTGGGCGTGGCCAAGGGCGACCGGATCGCCATCCTGGCCAAGAATCAGATCGCCTACCTCGACGCGCTGTTCGCCACCGGCAAGCTGGGGGCGATCCTGGTCCCGCTCAACTGGCGTCTCACCGCCCATGAGCTGATCTACATGCTCAAAAACAGCGGCGCCAGCGTGCTGATCTACGATGCGGCCTTCGCCGAGATCGTGGCGGCGATGCGCCCGCAGGTGCCGGTCGCCAGCTACGTGGTCCTGGGCGAGGCTCCGGGCGGCGACGATCTGCCCTACGCCGCGCTGCTCGAATCCGGCCGGCCCGAGCCCGTCGAGTGCGAGCTGGACCCCGAGGACCCGCACCTGATTCTCTACACCTCCGGCACGACCGGCGCGCCCAAAGGCGCCGTGCTCTCGCACCGCGGCCTGGCCTGGAACTCGCTCAACACCAATGTTGGCTGGGATTTGCGCGGCGATGATGTCGGGGTGCTGCACACGCCCCTGTTCCACACCGGCGGCATCAACGTGCTGACGCTGCCGATCTTCCACGCCGGCGGCACGATGGTGCTGATGGCGGATTGGAGCCCCGAGCGCTGCCTGGAGCTGATCGAGCGCGAGCGGGTGACGATCTTCTTCGCGGTGCCGACGATGTTCCAGATGCTGCTCGACGCGCCAGGCTTCGCCGGGGCCGATCTGGCCAGCGTGCGCTTTTGCATCTCCGGCGGCGCGCCCTGCCCGGTGCCGCTGATCCAGGCCTACCAGGGGCGCGGCATTCCGTTCCGCCAGGGCTACGGCCTGACCGAGGTCTCGGTCAACTGCTTCACGCTCAACCCCGAGGACGCGATCCGCAAGGCTGGCTCGGTGGGCAAGCCGATCTTCCACCTCGACGCCCGGGTGATCGACGAGCATGGCCGCGACGTGGCGCCGGGCGAGATCGGCGAGCTGATCCTGCGCGGGCCGACGGTCTGCTCCGGCTACTGGCGCAACCAGGCGGCGACGGCCCAGGCGCTGCGCCAGGGCTGGTTCCACACCGGCGACCTGGCCAGCGTCGACGGCGACGGCTACTATTTCATCGTCGATCGCAAAAAAGATATGTACATCTCCGGCGGCGAAAATGTCTATCCCGCCGAGGTCGAGCAGGTGCTCTACGACCATCCGGCGGTGGTGGAGTGCGCCGTGATCGGCGTGCCCGACGGCCGCTGGGGCGAGGTCGGCAGGGCGCTGGTGGTGCTGCGGCCGGGCGCGGCGGCCAGCGAGGCCGAGCTGCTGGCCTTCTGCCGCCAGCGGCTGGCTGGCTTCAAAACCCCCAAATCAATCTATTTCGTGCCTGAGCTGCCGCACAACTCCAGCGGCAAGATTCTCAAGCCGGAGCTGCGCAAACGTTTCGGAGGAACCTAGTGAGCTACGCAGTCGGACAGCAGGCGAGCCTGCGCAAAACCGTCACCGAGGCCGATATCATCCTGTTCGCCGGCGTCTCGGGCGACGCCAACCCGGTCCATATCGATGAGCTGGCGGCCCGCGAGTCGCGCTTCGGCCGCCGCATCGCCCACGGCATGCTCGGCGCCAGCCTGCTCTCGGCGGTGCTCGGCATGCGCCTGCCCGGCCCCGGCACCGTCTATCTCAACCAGACCCTGGCCTTCCGCCGGCCGATCTACATCGGCGACACCGTCACCGCCCAGGCCGAGATCATCGCCCTGCGCGACTCGAAGCCAATCGCCACGCTGCGCACCACGCTCGTCAACCAGGACGGCGAGCTGCTGATCGAGGGCGAGGCGGTGGTGTTGCTGCCGGAGGAGGGATCAGGGATCAGGGGGCAGGGGGCAGGGCCGGCTTAGTCGCTTTGTTCCGATCCTTCGTGCCACGCTGCCACATTGATTGTCGGCGGATTCCCAGTTTTCTATGTGATTGACATGAGACCAGGCCGCGCTCGAATATTCAAGCGCGGCCTGACCCCTGATCCCTGACCCCTCGAACTTATTGGTACGTCACCACCAGCGCCGGCCGATACGCCGTGACCATGCTCTCGCCGCCGGTCAGGAGCAGATAGTCGCTGAGGCCGTTGGCGTTGCTGAGATTGGCGAAGCGCAGCTTGACCTGGGTTTTGCCGGTTTTGTTGATCGACTGGCGGCCGCTGGCGGAGAGCTGGCCGCTGACCAGGGTGCCTGCGCCGCCGCCGGGATTGGCCGAGACCAGCGTCACCGCGCCGCTGGCGGTCGCCGAGGCCTGGAAATCGGCGGCGGCGAGGGCGCAGGTCGCGCCGAGGCAGCCGGTTTGCACATCGCCGAGCAGGGCGCCGAGGCCGCTCCAGGGCGCGCCGATCGGCGCCTGGCTGGCGTAGAGCCGCAGCTCGGCCCCGGTGATGGTCGCGCCGTCGGGGAGGGCGCTGGTGTCGAACGAGAGCACGCCGCGGAAGGGCGCGTCGGCGTTGTCGCCGACCCAGACATTGCCGGCG
>DASWWB010000607.1:0-10408 GCA_036406115.1 Herpetosiphonaceae bacterium | reverse complement strand
AGCTTGGCGCAGTCCATTTAGTGGTGAGCGATCTTGAGCGATCGCTTGATTTCTACCAGCGGGCGCTGGGCCTGCGCGTCCACGGCCGGGACGGCGCCCTCGCCAGGCTGGGCGGCGGCGGCGCCGATCTGCTGGCGCTGCGCGAGCTGCCGGGCGCGCGGCGGGTCCGGCGCCACAGCGGGCTGTATCACTTCGCCCTGCTGACGCCCTCGCGCCAGGCGCTGGCCCAGGTGCTGCGCAACCTGGCGGCCGAGCGGATCGAGCTGGGCGGCTCGGATCACCTGGTCAGCGAGGCGCTGTATCTGTCGGATCCCGACGGCAACGGCATCGAGGTCTACCGCGACCGGCCGCGCGCGGAGTGGCCCTACGCCGGCGGCCAGCTCCAGATGGATACGATCCCGCTCGACTACCACAACGTGCTGGCGGAGCTGGCCGGCCAGTCGGCGGCCTGGGACGGGATCGACGCGGGGACGACGCTGGGCCACATGCATCTGCACGTCGGCGATCTGACGGTCGCCGAAGCGTTTTACCGCGACCTGATCGGCCTGGAGGTGATGGTGCGCTACGGCGGCTCGGCGCTGTTCCTGGCGGCCGGCGGCTACCATCATCACCTGGGGCTCAACACCTGGAACGGCGTCGGCGCCCCGCCCGCCCCCGCCGACGCGGTCGGCCTGGAGCGCTTCGAGCTGGTGCTGGCGAGCCAGGCCGAGCTGGACGGGCTGCGCGGCCGGCTCGCTGCCGCCGGCCAGCCCTTCGAGGCCGGCGAGGGCCGCCTGACGGTCCGCGACCCCTTCGGCAACCAGGTCGAGGCGCGCCTTTAGCCTCGGATCCGGCCCCGGCGCCGCGCGGCGATTGCTGCGCGGCGCCGTTCCGTTTTTCCTCCCCGCAACCAAGCGAGCGGCCGTTTTCCCCCGCCTGAGCGGATTTTTGCGCGTTCCCCGATTTCGCATACAATGTGGCGTCCACTCCCGTTCATCCCCACCGGTCCGGCTCCTGATCTAGCGGCCACGCTTCGATGCAGAAGCATGGCAACAATGAGGAACCTGCATGCGCACGTCTGCCCATCGCTCGGTTGTTCGCCTGGCCCGCGCGGCCCTGGTCGGCCTGATGTTGAGCTCGCTCGGACTCAGCGCCGCCCGCCCCGCCGCCGCAGCCCCTCCGCTGTCGCCCCAAGCCCTGTCTTCTGCCGCAATCCCTGTCTCCCCGGCGCCGGCTGCGCCGATCGACGGGCTGGCGCTGGGCCAAGCCGGCCCGGTCGCCGTGATGATCGAGTTCAGCGCGCCGCCGGCGGTCAGCGTCTACATCGATCAGGGCAAGCGCGGCCGGCCCGAGGCCGAGATCGCCCGGGCGACGCAGCTCCAGGCGGCGGCGGTCGAGCGCGCCCAGCAGCCGGTCATCGCCCGGATCGATCAGCTCGGGGGCGAGGTGCTGTACAGCACGCGGCGCGTCTACAGCGGCGTCGCCGCGCGGATGGACTCGGCGGCGCTTGGCGAGCTTGCCAGCCTGCCCGGCGTCAAGGCCATCCACAAGCTGGAGGAGCATGCCCAGGACCACACCTTCAGCGTGCCGCTGATCGGCGCGCCCCAGGCCTGGCAGAACCCGACCCAGAGCATCACCGGCAACGGCGTCAGCATTGCGGTCATCGACACCGGCATCGACTACATCCACACTGATTTCGGCGGGGCCGGCACGCCCGCCGCCTACGCCGCCAACAACACCCGCGTGATCACCGACAGCGCCGGCTATCCCAGCGCCAAGGTGGTGGGCGGCTATGACTTCGCCGGCGAGGCCTACAACGCCGCAGCGCCCGCGACATCCATCCCCAACCCCGACCCGGACCCGATGGACTGCGTCACCGACGCGACGGCCAGCCACCACGGCTCGCACGTGGCGGGCACGGCGGCTGGCTACGGCGTCAACGGCAACGGCACCACCTACGCCGGCGCCTACGGCCCGGACGCGCCGTTCTCCTCCATGCGGATCGGCCCGGGCGTGGCGCCGGGCGCCGAGCTGTACGCCCTGCGCGTGTTCGGCTGCCAGGGCTCGACCAACCTGACCACCCAGGCGATCGACTGGGCGATGGACCCGAACGGCGACAACGATCTTTCCGACCATGTCGACGTGATCAACATGTCGCTCGGCTCGCTTTTCGGCATCGGCTACGACAGCTCGGCGGCCGCCTCGGACAACGCGGCGGCGGCGGGCGTGATCGTCGTGACCTCGGCCGGCAACAGCGGCGACACCTACTACATCAGCGGCTCGCCGGGCAGCGCCACCCGCGCGATCGCCACGGCGGCGACCGTGGACAGCGGCGACATCTACGACGGCTTCCGGGTCAACAGCCCGGCAGGGATCGCCGGCGCCTATCCCGGCACCAACGGCCAGTCCTACAGCTGGGTCGGCAAGCCGCCGATCACCCACACGCTGGTCTATCCCAGCTCCCAGGCGTCGGCCTGCGCTGCCTTCACCCCCGCCAACCAGGCCTTGATCAACGGCAACATCGTGCTGATCGACTGGACCAAGATCGGCGGCGCCAACGAGTGCGGCTCGGCGGTGCGCGCCAACAACGCGACGGCGGCCGGCGCCCGCGGCGTGATCATGGCCTACAGCGATCCGATCATCGACATCGCCATCGCCGGCAACGCGGCGATCCCCTCGACCCTGACCTCGCTGGCGATCGGCAACCAGCTCAAGGCCGCGCTCGCCGGCGGGCCGGTCAGCGTGACCATGAGCGGCGAGTACATCTCGACCCAGCCCTACGTCGATCAGAGCCGGGTCGACAGCGTGGCGGTCTTCAGCTCGCGCGGCCCGCGCCGCGGCGACTCGGCGCTCAAGCCCGATCTGGCGGCGCCCGGCCAGACGACCTTTTCCGCCGACGGCGCGAGCGGCAACCGCGGCTCCAACAAAAACGGCACCTCGATGGCCGCGCCCCACGTCGCCGGCATGATGGCCCTGCTGCGCCAGCGCCACCCGGCCTGGACGGTCGAGGAGCTGAAAGCCCTGGCGATCAACACCGCCACCAACGATATCCGCGCGCTGATCGATCCGACCAGCCCGGTCTACGGGCCGTCGCGGATCGGCGCGGGCCGCGTCGATGTGCCCCAAGCCGTCGGCGGCTATCCGATCAGCCCCTCGGCGACCAACCACGAGGTGATCGCCTACAATGACAGCGTCCCCGGCGCGGTCAGCGTCTCGTTCGGCGATCTTGAGGTGGTCGGCGCGATGACCGTCAACAAGACGGTGCGGGTCGTCAACAAGGGGGCGACGGCGGCCACCTACGACCTGAGCTTCGTGACCCGCGCCGCGCTCCCCGGCGTCAATTTCAGCGTCTCGCCGTCCTCGGTGACGCTCCAGCCCGGCGCCAACGCGACGGTGACCATCACGCTGAACGCCGACGCCAGCCAGATGAAGCACACGCGCGATCCCGCGCTGGCCACGACCCAGAACGCCTTGGCCCGCCACTGGATCAGCGAGGCCGGCGGCTTCGTCCAGCTCACGCCCGCCGGCAGCGCCGCCCGCCGCCTGCGCGCCAGCCTGCGCGCCGGCAACGAGGTGCCGCCGCCCGCCAACGCCCCGGCCGCCGTCGGCTCGTTCCAGGCGCTGTTCTATCCCGGCACCCGCCTGCTGACGATGATCTTCGATGCCAAGGGCCTGACCGGCAGCATCACCGCCGCCCATCTCCACCGCGGCGCCGCCGGCGCGAACGGCCCGGTGGCCTATGACATTGCCTTCAATCCGGACGGCAGCCAGACCGGCGGCGTGATTCAGATCGACGCCGCCGACGTGCCGGCGCTGCTCAGCGGCGGGTTCTACGCCAATGTCCACACCGCCGCCAACACCGGCGGCGAGATCCGCGGCCAAGTGCTCGTCGCGGACACCCTGCGCGTGCCGGCGCTGGCGGTGGCGCGCCCGGCCTCGGCGATGCACGCGGGCGTGAGCCGGATCAACGCCGGCGCCGGCCTGACGCTCACCACCGGCCTGACTCTCACCGGCCAGACCGTCAACACCGGCGCCAACTTCCCGCTCGACGAGCTGGCCCGGGTCAGCGCCCTTGAGCTCCAATACCAGAGCCCGCGCCTCGGCACCAGCCCGATCAGCGCCAGCGCCGATCTCCAGTACGTCGGCGTTGCCAGCGACGCGCGGGCGACCGGCGGCATCTCGACCACCACCAAACTCTATTTCGGCCTCGCCACCCACGGCGACTGGAGCTCGCCGACCAACCTTGACACGCTGTTCACGGTCTACATCGACAACAACCGCGACGGCACGCCGGACTACGCGATCCAGAACTACAACTACGGCCGCCACCTGCTGTCGACCAACGATCCGACCGATACGTTCATCACCCGGGTCTATCGCAACAACGCCGGGACGTTCGTCGTGATCTCCAGCACGGCCGCCGCCGCCCAGCAGTACCTCAACGGCGTGCCCGCCAGCGCCTACAACACGGCGCCCTTCAACAGCAATGTGATGGTCCTGCCGGCGCTGGCGACGCAGGTCGGCGTCACCGCCGCCAGCCCGCGCTTCAACTACTGGGTCGAGACGACCAACCGCGAGGCGACCGGCGTCGTCGAGCTGACCCCGGCCATGACCTTCGACGCGGCCAGCCCCGGCATCGACACCACCTCCGGCGCCCAGGGCGCGCCGATCTACAGCGATCTGGCCGCGACAACGATCCCGCTGCGCTACAACCGCAGCTCGTTCGTCACCAACGCCTCGCTGGGCGTGCTGCTGCTGCACCACCACAACGCCAGCGGCGCCCGCGCCGACGCGGTCCGGGTGGTCCCGGCGCCGACCATCAATCTGTCGTCGTCGATCAATCCCTCGACCTTCGGCCAGAACGTCACCTTCACCGCCACCGCTGTGTCCGGCCTCGCCGCCCCGGTGACCGGCACCGTGACCTTCAAGGACGGCGCGGCGACAATCGGCACCGGCACGCTGAGCGGCGGCGTGGCGACCTTCAGCACCTCGGCGCTGAGCATCGGCTCGCACGCGATCACGGCCGTCTACGGCGGCAATCAGAACTACGGCGACGCCGCCTCGGCCCCGCTGACCCAGAACGTGATCATGGCGTCCTCGACGACCACTCTCATCTCGGGCGCCAATCCCTCGGTCGCCGGCCAGAACGTCACCTTCACCGCCTCGGTCGCGCCGGCCGCCGCCACCGGCACCGTCCTCTTCAAGGACGGCGCGGCAACGATCGGCACCGGCACGCTGAGCGGCGGCGTGGCGACCTTCAGCACCTCGGCGCTGAGCGTCGGCTCGCACACGATCACTGCGGTCTACGGCGGCGACGCGGGGACGACCGGCAGCACTTCCGGCGCGGTCACCCAGATCGTCAACAAGATCCCGACGACCCTGGCGGCCTCCCAGCCCAACGGCCCGGCGGTCTACGGCCAGGCGACGATCGTCCGCGTCCTGGTGACGCCGGGGACCAATCCCGGCAACCTGCCGATCTCCGGCACCGTCACGCTGCGCAACGCTGGCGGCCAGGTCGTCGGCACGATGCCCGTCGGCGTCAGCGGCACGGTCGACTTCCTGCTCAACGCGCTGCCGGCCGGCACCCACGCCTTCCAGGCCGCGTTCACCGGCGTCAACTTCGCCGACAGCCAGGGCTCGGTGACCGTGACGGTCAACCGCGCCAGCACCACCACCGCGCTGGCGGTCTCCTCCATGGGGCCGCGCATCGGCGAGACGGTGACCTTCACGGCCACGGTCGCGGCGGTCGCGCCCGGCGCCGGTGTGGTGACCGGCACCGTCCTCTTCAAGGAGGGCGCGACGGTCCTGGGCACCGGCACGCTGGTCAACGGCGTGGCGACCTTCAGCACCGCGGCGCTCGCCGAAGGCCACCATATGATCGCGGCCGAGTACGCCGCCACCCCCAACTTCGCCGCCAGCGCCTCCGCCGAGGCGATGGTGATGGTCGAGCGGCTGCGGCTGTTCCTGCCGCTCCTCGCCCGCCCGAGCGGAACCCGCTAAACGCGCAACAACACGCCGGCCCCCGCTTGCGACAGCGGGGGCCGGCGTGGTTTTAGGATGCAATCAACGGCGCCTAGCGCTGATTGCGGACGGCGTCCCAGACCGCCAGCTGCTCCGGCTGGAGCGCGGGACGGATGCCGCTCCCTAGCAGCCAATCGTCATAAAACGCGCTAATGACCGCTCGCTCCTCGGAGCCGGGCGGCAGCTTGTCGAGATGGGCGATCGCCCGCTCCAGCAAGCCGCTCGTTGTCAGTGTCTGATCCGCTCCTTGCCGCTGTTCCAACAATGCCTTGAAGTGGGTGTCGATAGCCGCGAACTGGCGGTGTTCGACCATATGATTGGTGGAGCTGTGGCGCATCCCGCGCTCAGCGTAGGCAAGCTTGACCGTTGTGCCATCGCGCGTTGGGCTTTCCAGCCTCTCGTCGATCGTGAAAAATGCGTTCGTCTGGAAAACGCCGACGAGACCCGTCAGTTCGCCGTCGCTCAATCGAAACGGCGTGACGCGCGACAGGGCCGGCCGGCCGTCAGTCTCCCAGGTATCGACTTCTAGCACATATCCTGTCCCATCGCCGAAGACCGCGCCCGCGATGCCGCCGCCCATCAAGGCGCCAGGCCACTCATCGTAGGTCGCGACGATCAGCTGCTCCGGCGACGCAGGGCCAGAGGGCGCGAGCCTGATGCGCGGCCGGCGGCCCGTCGCGGCCGTGGCGAGCGCGGCGAGCATTAGCGCGGCGACGAGCCAGGCGAAGATCGTCGCGGCGATGCCGATGTTTCGTTGTGATCGTTCCATCGCGGCTCCTTAGCGCGGCGTCGGCGTGGGCGCGGCGAGGCCGGGCCAGCGGGCCGCTTTCTCATCGAACTGGCCCAGGATATCGGAGTAGCGGAACCAGTCGTCGTAGGCGGCGAAGATCCGCTCGCGCTCCTCGGAGCCGGCGGGCAGGCGGGCCAGATGGGCCTGGGCCGCCGCCAACAGTTCGTCGACGGTGATGCGCCGGCCCGTGGCGCGCTGGCGCGTCAGCAGCTCGCTGAAGTGGGTTTCGATCGCCACGAACGGCGCGCTCCAGGCCATGTAGAGCGCGGAGCTGTGATGGGCGCCGGGCTCGGCGTAGCTCAGCGAGGACTCGCTGCCGTCGGGGATGGGATTGGACATCCGCTCGTCGAGGAGGAAGAAGCGGTTTTGCTCGAAGGCTCCGACGAGCGCCGCCAGCTCATCCTCGCCGAGCTGGAAGGCGATGATGCGCGGCGGGGCGGCGGCGGCGCCCTCGTCCATCGGATGCGGCTCCAGCGAGTAGCCCGAACCGTCGCCGAAGACGATGCCCCTGAGACCGGTGTCGATCCAGCTGGTGCTCTCGCCGTAGGTGGCCGCGATCAGCCGCTCCGGCGCCAGCTCGCGGGGCGGCGGCAGATCGGCTGGGAAGTCGGTTGCTCGGTAGTCCGGAATCGGCGTGGGGGTGGCGGTGGCCGGCGGCGTGCCATCCGGCGGGCGCCTGGTCGGCGTGATCGTCGCGCTGGCATGGGCGCTGATCGTCGGCGACGGGGGCGAGCTGCTTGTCGAATCGGCGGCGCTCGGGCCGCAGGCTGTCAGGGCGGCCAGGGCCGCCGCGCAAAGCAGGCTCGGGGTTCGGCGCATATGCGTCCTCCTGTGCGGGGAGGACGCGCCGGGCGGGCGGCTGGTTCCGGCTCGGCGGCGCGCCCCGAGGCCCGGGGCGCGCCGCCGCTGATCATCAGGCCAGGTGCTCGTAGGCCGGGACGGTCAGGAAGTCGATGAACTCCGTGCCGAGCACCAGGTGGTCGAGCAGCTCGGCCGCAGTGGCGTAGGAGCCGGCGCCGGCGGCCGTGAGGGCCTTCAGCTCCTCGTCGCGGACCTGGCGGTAGAGATCCTGGCTGATCGCCGCGCCCGTGTCCAGGGCGGCGCCGGAGCGCACCCACTGCCAGAGCTGGGCGCGCGAGATTTCGGCGGTGGCGGCGTCCTCCATCAGATTGAAAATCGCAACCGCGCCGTTGCCGTCGAGCCATGCGGCGATGTACTGGAGCGCCACGCTGATGCTGTTGCGGAAGCCGGCCTCGGTGATCTTGCCGCCGGGCACGGCGAGGTCGGTCAGCTGGCTCGCCGCGACGCTGACTTCCTCGCGCAGGCGGTGCTTCTGGTGCGGCTGGTCGCCGACAATCTGATCAAACACGCCGCGCGCCACCGGCACCAGGTCCGGGTGGGCGACCCATGTGCCGTCGAAGCCGTCGCCGGCCTCGCGCTGCTTGTCCTCGGTGACCTTGGCCAGCGCCACCTTGTTGACCTCGGCGTCGCGCCGGCTGGGGATGAAGGCCGCCATGCCGCCGATCGCGTGGGCGCCGCGCTTGTGGCAGGTCTGCACCAGCAGCTCGGTGTAGGCGCGCATGAACGGCACGGTCATCGTGATCTGGGCGCGGTCGGGCAGCTGGAGGCCTTCGCGGCGGCTGAACTTTTTGATCGCGCTGAAGATATAATCCCAGCGCCCGGCGTTGAGGCCGGCGGCGTGGTCGCGCAGCTCGTGGAGAATCTCGTCCATCTCGAAGGCGGCGAGGATGGTCTCGATCAGCACCGTGGCCTTGATCGTGCCGCGCGGGACGCCCAGCTCATCCTGGGCCGCGTTGAAGACCTCGTTCCAGAGCCGGGCCTCGCGGTGGCTCTCCAGCTTGGGCAGATAGAAGTAGGGGCCGGTGCCGCGGGCGAGGAGCTCATGGGCGTTGTGGAAGAAATACAGGCCGAAATCGAACAGGCTGGCCGAGATCGGCTCGCCGTCGACCAGGACATGCTTCTCGACCAAGTGCCAGCCGCGCGGCCGGACCAGCAGCGTCGCCAGCGTGTCGTTGAGCTTGTACTGCTTGCCCTCGGGGCTGGCGAAGGCCAGCTCGCGCCGCACCGCCTGCTTGAGATTGATCTGGCCCTGGACCGCGTTCTCCCAGGTCGGCGACAGCGCGTCCTCGCAGTCGGCCATGAAGACGGCGGCGCCGGAGTTGAGGGCGTTGATCATCATTTTGCGCTCGGTGGGACCGGTGATCTCGACCCGCCGGAACTGGAGGTCGGCGGGGATGGGCGCGACCTGCCAGTCGCCGGCCCGGATCTCGGCGGTCTCGGCCAGGAAATCGGGCTGCTCGCCGAGGTTGATGGCGTTCTGGCGCTCGACGCGCCGCTCCAGCAGGGCCCGGCGGCTGGGATTGAAGCGCCGGTGCAGCCCGGCCACGAAGGCCAGCGCCGCAGGTGATAGAATTTCCCCGAACTCTGGTGATAGCGGACCGCGGACCTCGACTCCCGCCGGCTGGTCTGGTGAATGGTTCACTGTCGCCTCCTTGCAACGCCAAACATGTCACATGACACAGCGCAGTATAACAAATGATCGGAGGAGCCGGGATGCCAAGCCTGTTAGTGAAGAACGCCGCCCTGCTGGCGGCCCTGGACGACGCGGACCAGCGCTGGGAGGGCGGCGGCCTCTACGCCGTCGACGGCGTGATCGAGCAGGTGGGGCCGAGCGACCAGCTGCCGGCCGGGGCTGACACAGTGATCGACGCCAGCGCGATGGTCGTGCTGCCGGGGCTGGTCAACACCCACCACCATTTCTATCAAACCCTGACCCGCAACCTGCCGGCGGCCCAGGACGCCAACCTGTTCGACTGGCTGCGCACGCTGTACCCGATCTGGGCCGGCCTGACGCCCGAGGCGGTCTATGTCAGCAGCAAGGTGGCGATCGCCGAGCTGATGCTCTCGGGCTGCACCACGTCGAGCGATCACACCTACATCTGGCCCAACGGCGCCAGGCTCGATGATCAGATCCGCGCCGCCGCCGAGCTGGGCTTCCGCTTCCACGCCGCGCGCGGCTCGATGTCGGTCGGCGAATCGCAGGGCGGCCTGCCGCCGGACCGGGTCGTCGAGCGCGAGGAGGACATCCTGCGCGACTCGCGGCGGCTGATCGAGGAGTACCACGATCCCAAGCCCCATGCCATGCTGCGGATCGTGCTGGCGCCCTGCTCGCCGTTCTCGGTCTCGCCGGACCTGATGCGCGAGAGCCTGGCGCTGGCGCGGGCCTACGGCGTCCACTCGCACACCCACCTGGCCGAGACGCGGGACGAGGAGGACTACTGCCGGCGGGTGTTCGGCAAGACGCCGGTCGAGCTGGCGGAGGAGCTGGGCTGGGTCGGCGGCGACGTGTGGCACGCCCACATGGTCCATCCCTCGCCGGCGGAGGCCGAGCGGCTGGGGCGGACGCGGACCGGCGTGGCCCACTGCCCGACCTCGAACATGCGGCTGGCCTCGGGGGTGGCGCCGATCCGGCTGCTGCGCCAGGCCGGGGCGCGGGTCGGCCTGGGCGTGGACGGCTCGGCCTCCAACGACGGCTCGCACATGCTCAGCGAGGCGCGCCAGGCGCTGCTGCTCCAGCGCGTCGGCGGCGAGCCGGCG
>DASWWB010000606.1:0-4293 GCA_036406115.1 Herpetosiphonaceae bacterium | reverse complement strand
TGCTCACCGGCGCCTCCGTCTGCTCCAGCTCATAGATCGCTTTCACATAATCCTGCACGCCAGCAGTCACTCTCATGACCAAGCTCCTCTGTTAGGCACTGCTTAAGTGTAGCTCATTCGCCAGGAATGTCAAGTCGGCGGGGCTAGGTCGTCGGGATTTGGAACCGCGTGGCATATGAGCGTTTGTCATCCATGGCAAAATTCAGCTCGATAAACCACACATAGCGCAAGGGCTTGCGCTCCTGGGTGTAGCCGTTGCGCGGCGTATCGTGGGGGAAGGAGAAGCCGAACCCGTGCCGCCAGGCGGGCCGGTCACGGTGCAGCAGAATATCCTTGGCCGCGAACAGGCGATTCTCATAGACCGTCGCCCCGCGCCAAACGTAGCTTTTGCCGCTCCGCATCCAGACTTCCCGCACGCAAAACAACCGCCCCGTCAGCCGCGGGATCACGCCGACGCCGCGCAGCTCGACGGAGCCGGAAACCGGCCCCTGCGGCCTGCCGGTCAGCGCGATGTCCAACTCCAACCGCCGGCTTGTCATCCAGCGCAAGCGCCTGATGCTCTTGATCAGCAGATAGGAGGCGCCGGCCGCCATAGGCAGCACCGGCGGCCCGGCGATACGCAAGGCCTCGCCGCGCTGCCCCGGCCGCTCATCAAGGACAATGCTGGCGACCAGCGCGATCGCCGCGAGCCAGGCGACGGCCATCCAGCCAATCCGCCAGTAGATCCCGACCTGGCACGAGCGGTGGAGCGATTCGCTCATTCGGGCGGGGAGGATAGGCAGGCGCGGCCCTGCGATGGGATGTTTGCGCTGCGGCGGGGCGGGCGTCCGTTTCGGCTGGCCCGGTTTCGCTGATGGCTTTGACATACGGCTCCTTTCTTTGGCCTAGGGTACGGCGGCCGCAAGGGCGGGTTGCCGCGCTGTGCGGCGGCTGTCAGCCAGCGGCCATTTGACGCTTCTAGGCTCATCATTCACAATGGGGCGTTGCTTTTTAGACGCAAGGTGGGGGCATGGCACAGCTGATTGGCGGCATCGCGGGGTTGATCTTCATAGCCTATGCGCCGGGATGGGCCTGGTCGCGGCTGTTCTGCCGGGAGCGGGATCCCCTGAGCCGCCACTACGACCGGCTGATCGCCAGCGCGCTCTGGAGCGGCTGGCTGGCGCTGCTGCTGGCGGCGACCCACCGCTTCAGTCTCGGGCTGCATCTGCTGCTGACGGCCCTGTTCTGCGCCGCCGGCCTGGGCCTGGCGCGCTGGCGCGGCCCCGGCGACGAGCTGGAGGCCGCCCCGCCGGCCCGCGCCGAGATCGGCCTCCACGTCGCCCTGCTGCTCCTGTTCGCTCTGACCGTGGCCCGGCCGTTCGAGACCATCCTCGGCGGACGCGACGCCGGCGTCTACCCCAACATCGGCTACCGCATCGCCGCCACCGGCAGCATCACCCAAACCGAGCCGACCATCGCCCAGATCGCCCGCGACCGGCTCAGCGAGGACGAATCGCTCAAGCGGCCGGCGGAGCAGGCCTTCACCAATTTCATCGGCAAGCAGGAGCCCCAGCGCTACTCGGCGGAGCGCTACACCCAGCCCAGCTTTTTCATCAACACCGAGCAGGACGCGCTGGATGGCAAGATGACCCCCGGCTTCTTCCACCTGTACCCGGCCTGGATCGGCCTCTGGACCGCGCTGTTCGGCATGCGCGGCGGCCTGGTCGCCACCGGCTACCTCGGGCTGCTGGGCGGCTGGAGCGTGGCCATGGCCGCCCGCCGCATGAGCGACCCGGCGCGCCGGACCGTCACCGCCGGCTTCGCGCTGGCGTTCATGCTGCTGAACGCGCTGCAAATCTGGTTCAGCCGCTACACCACCGCCGAGGCCGGCGCCCAGATGCTGCTCTGGAGCGGGCTGGCGGCCTGGGCGCGCTTCGCCGACCTCGGCCCCGAGTCGCCGCGCCGCCGCGCCCGGGCCTGGTACGGGCTGCTGGCGGGCCTGGCGCTGGGCCAGCTGCTGCTGATGCGCCTGGAGTTCTACTGGGGCGCCGGGCCGCTCATCCTCTATCTCGCCTGGCAGGCGCTGCGGCGGCGCTGGACCGCCGGCGAGAGCTGGATGGCCGGCGGCCTCGCGGCGATGCTCATCCACGGCGCCATTCACATCCGCACCGTGGCCTGGACCTATTTCCTCGACAACACTTGGGGCAAATTCCAGGACTTCGCGCTCCTTTCGCGGCTGGTCCACGGCTGGTACAACCCGCTGCTCCAGGATATCCGCTCCAACAACAAGAAGGGCCACACGATTTTCCTCAACGATCAGCGCTTCTACGTTGAGCTGGCGGTGGCGGCAGTGGCGCTGCTGGCGCTGCTGGTCGTGGTGTTCCGCCCCAATGTGCTGCGGCGGGGCGCCGAGCTGGCGGCGCGAGGCCGGCGGCCGCTGCTGGCGGCGGCGATCGCGCTGCTGGTCGCGCTGGCCGGCTACGGCTATTTCATCCGCCCGCAGCATCTGGGCCTCGATGCGCTCATCCACCCGATCGAAAACCGGGCGCTGTGGGAAAGCTACATCGGCGCGCCGCTGCCGGTGCCCTTCGACGCCTATCCGACCCAGCGCCAGCGCGCGATTGTGCTGGGCAATATGGTGCGGGTCGGCTGGTACCTGTCGCCGCTCGGCATCGCCCTCGGCCTGGCCGGCGTGGCGCTCTGGCTCTGGCGCGATCTGAACCGGCGCACCTGGCTGGTGCTGGGAGTGGCCCTGGCCTACGGCATCTTCCCGATCGACGACACCTACGGCACCGCCGAGCAGGTCTATCCCTACATCGCGCGCCGCTTCCTGCCCGGCACGATCCCGCTGTTCAGCCTGGGCGCCGCATGGCTGATCGGCTGGCTGGCGACGCGGGGCGGTTGGCGGCGGGCGGCGGGCTACGCGGCCGGCGGCCTGCTGATCCTGTTCCTCGTCGCCACCGGCTGGCGCTCAGCGCTGCACGTCGAGTACGGCGGCGCGCTCGACGGCGTCGAGTCGCTCGCCAAGCGCATCGAGCCGGACGCTGTGGTGCTGATGCGCGGCGGCGACCGCGACACGCCGACCAACATCGCCACGCCGCTGCGCTACGGCTTCAACCGCGACGCGCTGGTGGTCTACAGCCCCGACCCGCTGCCCTACCGCGAGCAGCTGGCCGGCCAGGTCAAAAACTGGCTCGCAGCAGGAAGACCAGTCTACCTGCTGCTCGGCGTGAACGGCGGCAGCTTCAATCTGCCCGGCCTGACGCTGGAAGATCGAGGGCTGTTTGATCTCAAGGTGCGGGAGTGGCAGCAGCTCCAGTCGCAAAAACCCTTCTCCGCCGGACCGATCCGCTTCACCTATCGGCTGTACGCGCTCCAGGTGCTTGATGCGGAGCCCACGTTGCCGCTGACGATCGATCTGCTCGATTTCCAATACCAAGCCGGCGGCTGGTATCCGTTCGAGCAAGACGAGATCCCGGTCACAGACCGCGAATACAGCACCGGCGAGCCGTACATGTGGAGCAACGGCAGCGCCTCGCTGCTGCTGCCCGCCACCGCCCAGCCGACCACGCTCACGCTGCGGCTCGGCACCGGCAAGCTGCCGCCGTCGCTCCAGGCCGAGGCCGACGCCGGCAAGCTCCAGGTCTGCCCCAAGCTCATCCCGCTCGATCCGGCTGTGCCGGCGCCGGCGCTGGCGTGCCAGGCCGTCGCCAGCCCGGATGGCGCTGCGCCGCTCGGCTGGGCGCTGCCGCCGCTGCCCGCCGCCGCCAAGCTTTGGCGCCTCCAGCTCGATTCGCGCACGTGGCGTCCCGCCGAGCACAGCGCCGAGCTAAGGCTGCCCAGCAACGACCAGCGCCAGCTCGGCGTCCAGTGGTACGGCGCCCGGCTCGCGCCCCTTTCACCCTAGCCGCCCGTCAGCTTATCTTCCCCTCAGCAGCGCCCTCAAGCCGGGCGCCGCTGTTTTTAGGTGATTGACAATCGGCAGCTTTTTGATATTCTAGTAATAGAATATCCTATCAGTAGAGTAACAATGAAAGAGCTGACCAACGCGGAACTGGCGATCCTGAGCCTGGTGGCGGAGCGGCCGCGCCACGGCTACGAGATCGAGCAGGTGATCGAGGAGCGCGGAATGCGCGACTGGACCGAGATCGGCTTCTCGTCGATCTACTATGTCTTGAAGAAACTGGAGCGGGCGGGGCTGGCGGCGGGCGCGAGCGAGCCGACGGAGCGCGGGCAAACCCGGATTGTCTACCAGGCGACGGCGGCGGGCGGCGCGGCGCTGCGGGCGGCGGTGGCCGACGCGCTCTCGACGCC
>DASWWB010000605.1:0-3754 GCA_036406115.1 Herpetosiphonaceae bacterium | reverse complement strand
CGCCTGACGCCCCGTTTCCCGCCGGGCCGCTCCGCCAATCGGCCGTTGACGGAGCAGCCCGGCGCCGCTATGCTGCCTAGATGCGCACCAGCCGGCCCGGAGCCGGCGCGCATTCCATCCTAACATCCAAGGAGATACCCGATGGTTTCCCACCTCTCCCGCGCCGAGGTCGTGCGGCGCCGCTCCGCCAGCCCCGCCCCCATCCTGGTCGAAGCCCTGGACCCGCTGCTCTACGCCGCCGTTCACTTGCCCGGCGCCGTCAATGTGCCGCCGGATCGCGTCGACGCCCTCGCGCCGGCCGTATTGCCGGACAAACAGGCGCCGATCATCGTCTATTGCGCCAGCAGGACCTGCACCGGCGCCCATCACGTGATCGAGCGGCTGCTTGAGCTTGGCTATTCGCGGGTCGACCACTACCAGGATGGCAAGCAGGACTGGATCGCTGCCGGCTTGCCGGTGGAGCGCGGCGCCTAGGTCGGAGCCAGCTTCGCGATAATCGCGGCGATCCGGCGCTCGCGGGTCGCCGCCGCCTTGGCCTCCTCAACTTGCCGCACCCACTCCTTGCGCGCGGAGGGCGCCGCAGCCTCGAAGGCCGCCGCCGCGCCGGCGCCCTCCAGCGCCGCCTGGAGATCCGCCGGAACCTCGACCGTGCGCGGCGCCTCATCCAGCTCGATCGTCACCTCGACCGCGTCGCCCGCCGCTAGCCCCGCCGCCTGCCGGTGGGCGGCGCTGAGCGGCACCATCGCCGCGTCGCCATAGCCGCCGACGGTCGTGCGGTAGGCGTAGCCGTTCAGCGTGACGGCGACTTTCGGCCGCTTCTGCCCGCCAAGCCCCGCCAACACCTCGGCGGGCACCGGGATGCCGGTCGCCTGCTTGCCTTCGGCCTGAACCACTGTTGTCGCGTATGTGATTGCCATTGGACACACCCTCCCGGATCCGACGCAGCCTTGCGGCGCGTCAGACACAATCTTACATCCCAGGCATTATGTCTATCTCGATCAATCCGTCAAGTCCGCCGCGCCATGCGCCGCGTCACTGGAAATAGCCGTCAAGCGTGGCGAGATAGTCCTGGATCGCCGCGTCGTCGATCCGCGCCTTGGCGGCGGCCAGGAGGATCCGGAGCAGGCGCATGTGCTGCGGCGCCTCCGCTGCTGACGGGCTGCTCATATGGATGGTGTGGGCGAGCTGCGGATCGGCGTAGCGGCACCAGACAGAGATCCCGTCGCGGGAGGCAAGCAGCCGGTCGCCGAGCTTCGCCGGCTGACAGTCGGCGAGCCGCCGGCGAAGCTCGGCGCTCGCCGCGCGATCCAGCTCGACGCTCGCCTCCAGGCGGGGCGCCGCGCCTGGGTGGCCGCCGGATTCCCGCCCGGCGCGAGCGACCGCATCAGCCCGCGAGCCGCGCAGAATGCTCAGCCAGAGCTCGCCCGCCTCCGCGCCGAGCGCCAGCGTCAGACAGGCCGCAGGGTGAAACGTCGGGCAAAAGACCGCCTGGCAGCAGATCGCCGCTGGAGCTGTCGGAAGCTCGTCATGCCCCA
This sequence comes from Herpetosiphonaceae bacterium, assembly GCA_036406115.1. Classification (GTDB taxonomy): domain Bacteria; phylum Chloroflexota; class Chloroflexia; order Chloroflexales; family Herpetosiphonaceae; genus DASWWB01. The sequence goes on along the minus strand of DASWWB010000605.1, from coordinate 2,219 downwards.
GCACGCGAATGAGCGCGATCGCCTCCCGTTCCCAGCGCAGCCTGCTCTCAGCCATAGATCCCCCCGCTTTCTGCGCTGCAGCCGCGCCGGAGGCTGGCTGCCGTCCCGCCCTCTGGCTTCGCCGTCCCCTCGATACCTGATAATAACGAATCACATAGCAACCACACAATCCCTTCACAGCTTTTGAATATCCGCGCCCTATCCTCGGGGCAGGACATCTTCCGGCGCCGGCGCGCGACGCCGCCGGCGCCCGCCATTCCGCTGATGGAGAATCGCATGGCACAGACCGCCCAACCCGAGAGCCGCCGGACCTACGAGCTGCGCCGGCGCGTCGCCCCCCGGCCCGCGCCGATGATCGCGGCGGCGCCGATCCGGCCCGTCTTTTCGATTATCGCCCCGGTGTACAACGAGGAGACCGTGCTGCCCGAGCTGTACGAGCGGGTCAGCGCCGTGATGGACCGGCTGGGCGCGCCCTGGGAGCTGATTTTAGTCAATGACGGCAGCCGCGACCGCTCGGCGCTGGTGATCTCGGCCCTGCATGGCCAAGACCGGCGGGTCGTCGGCCTGAGCCTGTCGCGCAATTTCGGCTTTCAGATCGCCGTGACCGCCGGGCTGGACGCGGCGCGCGGCGACGCCGTGATTTTGATCGACGCCGATCTGCAAGACCCGCCCGAAGTCATCCCGGAGCTGGTCGCGCGCTGGCGCGAGGGCTACGACGTGGCCTACGGCGTGCGCGGCGAGCGCCAGGGCGAAACCTGGTTCAAGAAGGCCAGCGCCCGGGCGTTCTACGGCCTGATCCGCCGCATCCCCGCCGACACCGGCGACTTCCGGCTGCTGAGCCGGCGGGTCGTCGAGGCTGTGCGGCGCATGCCGGAGCGCCACCGCTTTCTGCGCGGCATGGTCAGCTGGGTCGGATTCAAGCAGACCGACGTCGTCTACCAGCGCCAGCCGCGCCACAGCGGCCAGTCCAAGTTCACCCTCCGGCCGATGCTGCGCTTCGCGCTCGACGCCATCACCAGCTTTTCCTATCTGCCGCTCCAGCTGGCCAGCTACTTGGGCTTCGCCATCGCGCTGTGCAGCGGGCTGGCGATCGCCGCCGTGGTGGCGCTGCGGCTGCTGGGCTCGTCGGCGCCGCTGCTGGGGCAGGCCACGACGCTGGTGGCGGTGCTGTTCCTCGGCGGCATCCAGCTGATCGGCTTGGGCATCATCGGCGAGTATCTGGGGCGCATCCACGACGATGTGAAGGGCCGCCCGCTGTATCTGATCGATCGCGCCTGGGGCTTTGAGCCGCCGGCAGGAGAATGATTATGTCAACATCAATCCAATCAGCTCCCGAGCGGCGGGGCGGCGCTGGCGAAGACAGGATGGGCGCGGCGGGGCGGCGCCTGCCGTTCGGCCTCAGCGCGGCGACCTTGGGCTTGATCGGCATCGTGCTGCTGGGCGCCGCGCTGCGTTTCGCCAACATGGATGCCATCGGCCAGGCCAACACCTACTACACAGCGGCCGTCGAGAGCATGCTGCAATCGTGGCGCAACTTCTTCTTCGTCGCCGCCGAGCCTGGCGGGTCGGTCTCGGTCGACAAGCCGCCGGTCGGCCTGTGGCTCCAAGCGCTGTCAGGGTGGATGTTCGGCGTCAACGGCTTCGCGATGGTTCTGCCGCAAATCCTGGCGGGATTGGCGTCGATCGTGCTGCTCTATCACTTGGTGCGGCGCTGGTTCGGCGCCGGCGCCGGGCTGCTGGCGGCGCTGGCGCTGGCGCTCACGCCGGTGGCGATCGCCGTCGAGCGCAACAACACGCCGGACGGCACGCTGATTTTCGTCTTGCTGCTGGCGGCCTGGGCCTTCATCAAGGCCACCGAGACCGGTCGGCTGCGCCACCTGCTGCTGGGCGCGGCGCTGGTGGGCGTCGGCTTCAACATCAAGATGCTCCAGGCCTTCCTGCCGCTGCCGGCGTTCTACGCGCTGTATTTCTTCGGCGCCGAGCTGGGCTGGGGCCGCAAGCTGGCCCAGCTCGCCGCCGCCACGCTGGTGCTGATCCCGGTCTCGCTCTCGTGGGCGGTGGCGGTCGATCTGACTCCCGCCGACCAGCGGCCCTAGGTCGGCAGCTCGGCCACCAACTCGGTGCTGAACCTGGCCTTGGGCTACAACGGGCTCCAGCGCCTGGAGGGACGGGATGCTGGCGGCGGCGCGCGGCCGGACGGACAGAACGCTCCGGGCGGC
>DASWWB010000604.1:0-2493 GCA_036406115.1 Herpetosiphonaceae bacterium | reverse complement strand
CCAGCGTCGATCTGCTGATCGCCTTCAACGCCGAGGCCGACGGCGCCCACATCGCCGCCGCCCGCCGCCCGCTCAACCTGAGCCTGGTGATCGACCGCTCGGGCTCGATGGCCGGCCGCCCGCTCAAGCAGGCGATCAAAGCCGCCCAGAGCTTGATCGACCATCTGTCAGCCGACGATATGCTCTCGATCGTCACCTACGACGACGAGGTGACCACGCTGCTCCACCCGCAGCAAGTGGTCGACAAGCAGGCGGTCAAGGCGCTGCTCAACACGGTGCGCGCCGGCGGCTGCACCAACCTCAGCGGCGGCTGGCTGAAGGGCTGCGAGCTGGTGCGGGCCAACCAAGGCCGCGAGCTGGTCCAGCGCGTTCTGCTGCTGACCGACGGCCAGGCCAACAGCGGCATCACCGACTCGGCGATTCTGGTCAACACCGCCCGCCAGCAGGCCGACGCCGGCGTGATCACCACGACCCTCGGTTTCGGCAATAATTTCAACGAGGATGTGCTGATCGGGATGGCCAACGCCGCCGGCGGCAACTTCTATTTCATCCAATCTCCCGACGACGCTGCCGAGGTTTTTGCGATCGAGATGCAGGGCCTGACCGCCGTGGCCGCCCAGAATCTCACCGTCACCGTCGAGCCGGTCGCGCCGGCGCAGCTTACCGAAGTGCTCAACAACTATCGCTCGCGGCCGGTCGGCGCCGGCCTGGAGATCACGCTCGGCGATGTGTACGCCACCGAGGACAAGCTGCTGGCGCTGGAGCTGGCGCTGCCGGCCGGACTGGCCCCGGGCGACCTGCCGCTCATCCGGCTGCGCTACGCCTATCACACGGTGATCGACGGCGCCATTCAGCTGGAGCAGGGCGAGCTTGGCGCGGCGCTCGAAGTGGTCGCCGGCGAGCAGCCGCCGGTCAACGCGGCGGTGCTGGAGCAGACCAGCCGCCTGCGGATCGCCAAGGTCAAGGAGGAGGCGATCGAGCTGGCCGACCGCGGCGACTATCAGCGGGCCGCCCAGCGCCTGCGCGGCACGATCGCCGAGATCCAGCGCGCGCCGCTCCAGGAGTCGTTCGAGCTGGCCGAGGAGCTGGATCAGCTTGAGCACTACGCCCAGCGCATCGGCAACCGCTCGTTCGACACCGTCACCCGCAAGGAGATGCGCGATCAGTCCTACCAGGCGCGCACCCGCACCCGCGCCGATCTCCAGCAGCGCGGCCTGGCCTCGGGCTCGGCCCGCGAGCTGGAGGCTATCACCGCCGTCGACAGCGGCGTGACGGTCGAGTGCTTCCGCGCCGGCGGCAAGCTGCGCATCCGCGTCGTCGCCGACGGCTACGATCCGACCATGAATGTCCAGTTCCCGCGCCACATCCGCGAGGAAGGCGTGACCTACGTCGTCGACGCGATCGAGGAGGCCGCCAGCGGCACGTTCTACCGCGCCGTCGGCCGCATCCGCCGGCTGGTGCTGCCCGGCCAGGAGAATCGCTACGCCGCGACCGGCTCGGTCCGCCGCGGCTCGGCCCAGGCCGCCAAGGTCCAGGGCACGGCCGCCGACCTCGACACGACCGACACCGTCGGCGAGGGCGTGCTGGTCCAGTGCATCAAGGACGGCAGCAAGCTGCGGGCACGCGTGGTCTCCGACGGCTACGATCCGACCTACAACATGCGCTTCCCCCGCAGCATCCGCGAGGACGGCATGCTCTACGTTGTCGATGAGGTGATCCAGTCCGGCGGCTCAAACTCCTACATTGCCTGCGGCAAGATCAAGCGCTTCGTCCAGTAGGATTGGGGGCGGGGGCGCGGGATTGTCCCGCGCCCCCGCTTCGGCCTTTAATACCCCATCGAGAGCGTCATGTCGTCCAAAACGCCGAGATCAATCATAAAAAAGGGATGCAGGTGCTGGAGAACTTGCTCTAATTCCGTCAGCGAAGCGTACTGCCAGCCGGTGCCGAGATACGTATCCTCGTCCATAGCGGCAATCAATGGGTGGCTTGGATAAAAACGACGGAAGGCGGGCAACCGGATGCTGATCGCCCCGGGATCATAGCCGCCTTGCGGGCGATACATTCTCATACCGTACGTTTGATCGACGTGCAGGCGCAGCACGTTGATGAAAAATTTCCGGTAGGGCAGGCATTCGGTCTCCTCGTTATATTGGAAATTGAAGAAACAAAACCATTCCTCGCTTTGCCTGCGAAACGTCGGCATATATTCCGTAAGCGACGCACTGTACATCAAATAGCCGTGCGGATTAAGCCAGGGGCTCACAACGCGCTGAACGGTTTCCGCAAAATCGTGGATATCCATGAGGTGCTCCGGCAGGCCAGGCGAGAAAGCGTTTTTCGCCTTCCGCTATCTTTGCTCATCAAGCATGGACGTCGCGATCGCGCCGTCGCTGAGACCGGGGAGTGCCGTCTTAAATCGCAGCGGGACGCCGGCCGAGCGGCCAGCGTCCCGCCGGGCGGCGCTACGAGGCGCGGGTGGCTTTGCCGTTGGCG
>DASWWB010000603.1:0-4936 GCA_036406115.1 Herpetosiphonaceae bacterium | reverse complement strand
TTAAGTGAACCCGGAAAAAATCAGAAATCCTTGCATCGTCACCCTCCTCGTGGCCGAAGGAAATTGGTGAGAGACGGCGAGAGTCGAACTCGCACGAGCTTGCGCTCAGCTGCTCTTCGAAGGAAGCCCCGTGTCACCTCGCAGCGAGGAATGCGGTCCGGAGCGTCGCAACAGCCGCGGCTGCCAGTTACGCCACGTCTCTCATCGATTCAGTTGGGCTAAAACAGAAACCGGTCACCTGTGGGGTGACCGGCAGAACAGGGGCGCTATGGGCGCCATTCAGCGTTCTGTCGGTCGCGGATTTGGTTTGACGTAATGCAGATTCGACGGGAAGCACCGATCGCTGGCTATGCTACCGAAGGAGGGTAGCGTCGCGGGGAACCAGCGGTTGATTTGAAGCTTGAGCGCCTTCATAATCGGTGTCCTCATCTGGTGAAGGAAGATGGGGCCAGCATAGCAGCCGGCGCCGGGCGCGGCATCGGGCGGCGGGCTGAGCGGGGCGGCCGATCGCTCAGACTTGGGGCTGATCGGAGGCGGGCGGCGCCGGGAAACGCCGCCCGCTCCCGGTCCCGCTAGACCGCCGCAGCCTTGAGCGCAGCGGCGCTTTGGGCCACCAGCGTGCCCAGCTGCTCCAGGCGGGCCGCCAGATGGGCGTTGCCCAGCTCGCCGGCGGCGTCGAACAGCTCCCACGAGCGCGAGAGCGGCACGAACAGCGGCGCCACGGTGCCGCGCAGCGCGTGGACCGCGTTGACCAGCCCGTTGATCGCGTTGACCGCCGCCAGCTCGCCGCCGGCGGTGGCAAGGACCCCAGCGATCCTGCCGGTCAGGTAGGGCCGCTCGTCGCGGGCCATGAATTCGAGGAAGTCGAGGGCGTTCTTGGTGACGCCGGCCATGGTGCCGTGGTAGCCGCCGGTGCTGAGGATGAAGGCGTCGGCGCGGCGCGCGGCGGCGACGAACTCGACGGCCGCCGGGCCATGCTCCTCCAGCGACAGGTCCGGCTCGTAGAACGGCAGCCGGATCCGGTTCAGGTCCAGCAGCTCGGTGCTGGCGCCGGCGGCCCTGGCTGCCTGCAAGGCCAGCTCAAGCGCGATGCGGCTGGTCGAGTTCGGGCGGAGCGTGCCGCCGATGCCGACGATGTGCAAGCCTGAGGGGAGATTCATTGCTTCGCAGCTCCTGTGATTCAATCAGCTAAAGCCAGCGGCGCGGCGCCGGGATCTTCGAGCGGGATGGTCGGGCCGGTCTGGGCGGCGGGGGCGCTGGCCGGCGCGGCGGGGCTGTCCAGGTCCCAGCCGCGCAGCGCCGGGCGGAAGGCGAAATAGGCTGCGGTCAGCGTCAGCAGCAGCGAGCCGCTGATCAGCACCGCCTGCTGCGGGCCGAGCAGCTCGGCGCTGCGGCCCATCAGCAGCGCGGCCAGCGGCTGGCTGCCGAAGCCGACCATCAGCATCACGCTGATCAGCCGGGCGCGCATGTCCGGCGGCGCCATCAGCTGGAGCAGGCCGTTGGTGGTCGTCATCACGACGGGGACGCCGATGCTGACCATCGCGATCGCCAGCATCGAGAGCCAGATCGTGTTGGAGAACGAAAAGAGCAGCAGCCAGGCGCCGGCCCAGAGCATCGCCGCGCCGATCGTCCTGCCGACCAGGCGCTGGCTCTGGGCCAGCGGCACCACGAACAGCGCGCTGAACAGCGCCCCCGCCCCCGAGCTGCCCATCAGCAGGCCCAGCGCGTCGGGGCCGGCGTGCAGCACCTTGGAGGCGAAGGCCGGCATGATTTGCATGGTCGACATCGCGAAGAAGGTGACGAGGATGGTGACGGTCAGCAGATCGATGATCCGCGGGTTGCGCCAGGCGAAGGCCAGGCTGTCGCGGAACTCGCGCAGCGCCGCGCCGCCGGCCGGCCGCCGCACCTGCTCGGAGCGGACCGCCGCCAGGCTGGCGACGACCGCCACGAAGCTGACGGCGTTGATCCAGAACGCCGGCGAGACGCCCAGCTGGTTGATGACCCAGCCCGCCAGCGCCGGGCCGAGCATGCGGCTGATCTGGAGGATGATCACGTTCATGACGATGGCTTTGCGCACCTCGCCCATGCCCGCCACGTCGCCGATGAAGGCCTGCTGGGCCGGCATGTCGACAGCGCCGACGATGCCGAGCAGCCCCGCCAGCAGGTAGACATGCCACAGCTGCACCACCCCGGTCTGGACCAGCAGCGCCAGCGCGACCGCCAAGCCCATGGAGGCGAGCTGGAGCCCGATCAGCAGCTTGCGCCGGTCGAAACGGTCGGCCCAGGCGCCGGCCCAGGGCGCCAGCAAAAGATACGGCAGCATGCCGAGCATCGCCACGACGCCCAGCGCTGTCTCGGATTGGCTCAGTTCCCACACGACCCACTGCTGGGCGGTGACCTGCATCCAGGTGCCGAGCAGCGACACCGCCTGTCCGCCCAGATAGATTCGCAAGTTGCGGATGCGCATTGGCGCGAAACTCGCCCTCAGCGTCCGCATCGCCCCGCCGATTGCCCCTGCCATGGTCCCTGCTTTCTGCGGCAATATCCATTGCCATCGATATGTTAGCTGGCTAAATAATACGCCAAGCGGCGGCGCTGTCAAGCGCGGGGCAGACTGAGCGAGGGCTGGCCTTAAGGACAGGCGCGCTAGAAGATTGCCGCGCCGGCGGATTGATCGGCGTCGGCGAGGCCCAGGCCGATCGCCTGCTCCATCGAGAGCAGCTCGCCCGAGGCCCAGGCGCGGGTGAAGCGCTCGGCGCCGAGCTGGAGCCGCAGATCGGCCTCGGTGTGGAGGCAGGCGGCCTGCTCGGCGGGCGGCAGCGGGGCGTTGAGCTGGCGGCGGAGGGCGGTGGCGGCGCCGAGCAGGCGGCCCGCCAGCTCCGGGCGGCTCTGGCGGCTGAGGGCCTCGGCCAGCCGTTCCAGGCAGCTGGCGATGCCGGCGCGATCGCCCAGCTCGCGGCGCATCAGCAGGGCGCGCTTGAGCATGGCCAGGGCCTGGCCCGGGTCGTCGCGCCGGAGGGCGATCTCGGCCAGGCCGTAGACGGCGCGGGCGGTGCCGTCTTTGTCGCCCAGCTCGTGGCAGAGGCGCAGGCTTTGCTCGAAATAGCCGGCGGCGGCCTCGTCGTCGCGCTGGTAGAGGCTGGCCTGGCCAAGGAAAAACACGACCCAGGCGATGCCGCGCTGGTTGCCGATCTCGCGATGGTAGCGCAGCCCCTCGTCGAAGCAGCGGCGGGCGTGCTCCCAGTCGCCCTGGTTGAGCGCGACCTCGCCCAGGCCGCGCAGGGTCTCGGCGATCCCGGACTGGATACCCAGCTCGCGGTACAGCGCCAGCGCCGCCTCGAAGCGCTGGCCGGCCGGGTACCACTGGCCCTGCCAGCGCGCGACCGAGCCCAGGTTGGTCAGCGTGTCGGCGACGCCGAGCTGGTGGCCGAGGGAGCGGTAGTCGGCCAGGCTTTGCTGGTAGCGCTGCTCGGCCTCGGCGTAGTCGTCCTGGAGGTAGGCCAGCACGCCGGCGCCGTTGAAGGCTTTGGCCCGGGCCAGGCTCGGCTCGTCCGCCGGCAGCGCCAGCACCTGCTCGAACCAGCGCCGGCCCTCGGCCAGGTAGCCGTAGACGTACCAGAACCGCCGCAGCGCCCCGCTGAGGCGCATCGCCAGCTCGGAGCGCCCGCGCGCCACCGCCCAGCCCAGCGCGGCCCGCAGATTGGCGTGGTCGGCGTCCAGCCACCGCAGCCAGCGAATCTGGCGCGGGCCGACCAGCTCGGGCTCGGCGGCCTCGGCTAGCTGGAGCATCGTTTCGGCGTGGCGCTCGCGCAGCTCCTCCTCATCGCCCGAGCGGGCCAGCCGCTCCATGGCGTAGTCGCGGATGGTCTCCAGCATGCCGAACCGATCGTCGCCGCTGGCCTCCTGGCGAATCAGGCTTTGCTCGCTGAGCGCCAGCAGCCCGTCCAGCACCAGCTCGCGCTCGTCGGCCGGCTTGCAGACTCGCTCGGCGGCCTCCAGACTCCAGCCGCCGACAAACACGCCAAGCTGGCCGAACAGGCGCTGCTCGGCGGGCTCCAGCAGATCGTAGCTCCAATCAAGGGTGCGGCGCAGGGTTTGCTGGTGGCCGGGCAGATCGGCGGGGCCGCCGACCAGGAAGCCGAGCCGGTCGTCGAGCCGCTGGCGCACGGCCCGCAGGCTGAGCAGGCGGGCGCGGGCGGCGGCCAGCTCGATCGCCAGCGGCAGGCCGTCGAGCTGGCGGCAGATCTCGGCGATCTCGCGCAGGTGCTCAAGGTCCCAGGCCAGGCGGCCGTTGACCGCGCTGGCCCGCTCGAAAAACAGCCGCACGGCCGCGGTCTGGCCGAGCTGCTCCAGGGTGCTGGCGCCGGCGGCGGGCAGGCTCAGCGGCGGCACCGGGAACTCGCGCTCCGGCGAGAGGCGCAGCGGGGTGCGGCTGGTGGCCAGCACCTTCAGGCCGTAGGCGGCGCGCAGCAAATCGGCCACCAGCGTGGCCGCCCCCAGCACGTGCTCCAGGTTATCGATCACCAGCAGCAGCCGCTGGTCGCGCAGATGGTCTTTGAGGCTGGCGAGGACTTTGTCGCCCGCCGACTCGGCGATGCCCAGCGCCTGGGCGATGCTGGTGGCGACCAGCGCCGCGTCGTTGATCGCCGCCAGGCTGACATAAAAGACGCCGTGGCGGTACTCGCCGCGCAGATCGGCGGCGGCTTGGAGGGCGAGACGGGTTTTGCCGGCGCCGCCAGGGCCAGTCAGCGTGACCAGCCGGGCGTCCTGCTGGCGCAACAGCCCGCGCAGCTGCGCCAGCTCGCGCTCGCGGCCGATCAGCGGCGTCGCCGGGGGCGGCAGGTTGCTTGGCGGCGGGGCATCGCCCTGGGCCAGGCGCTCCGGCCGCGCCATGTCGAGCAAATCATCGAGCGGCGGCTCGGACGGCGCCGGGCCC
>DASWWB010000602.1:0-1766 GCA_036406115.1 Herpetosiphonaceae bacterium | reverse complement strand
GCTACGCCAACCGATTGCTGATCCGGCCGATCGCGGCCCTCGGCGGTTAGCGCGCTACGGCGCCACGACGATCGTTCCGACCATCGAGTTGTGGCGCTTGCAGAAGTAGGCGAACTCGCCGGGCTCGTCGAAGGTGAAGCTCCGGCTCTCGCCTTGGGTGAAGAAGCCTGAATCGAACGTGCCTGCGGGATTGGGCGGCGTGCCGCCGGTCACGCTGTGCTCGATCGCATCCCGATTGGTCCAGGTCACTGTGGTGCCGGCCTTGACCTCCAAGCGCCCCGGCTTGAACTGGAACGTCTGAATGTCGGCTTGGGCGGCGGGCGGGCCGGCCCCGCGCACCTCTTTGCCCAGCAGGCCGAGCAAAACCTGGAACTCCTTGGGATTATTGGGATGGAATTCAAAGCGCGCCCGCTCGAACCATTGGGTCAGAACCGTATCGCCATTGGCGTTGGTCTCCATCGCCGGCTCCGAGAGCGGATAGCCGAACAGCGCGAGCGACTCGGCGAACGCGAAGCCCCGCTGGCCGTCGAACTCCAGCCCATGGGCGCTGAAATACTCCTTGAACGGCGCGCAGAGCGTGTGGCCGGTCTCCTGGTAGAATTCGCAGCCGGCCTTGGCGGCGCCCTTGGGCAAATCCTGCCAGCGGCGGCTCTGCTGGAGCAGCCGGTCGTCGCCGAGGCGGCCGAGCAGCACATCATAGGGGCGGGCGTTCTCGGGATGCAGCTCGAAGCGGTTGCGCTCGAACCACTGGGTCAGGTAGGGCTTGCCGGTGTCGCGGTTGATCTCATCGGCCGCTGCCGTGACCGGGAAGCCAAACACCGCCAGGCCGCCGTTTTGCTCCCAATACTCCAAGAAACGCCCGCTCACGCACTGCCCGGTTTCCGGAAAGCAGCGCTGGGCGGCTTGGGCTGACACGCCGCCTGGCGTCATCCAGAGCAGCGCGCCCGCCGCCAGCAGCAGCGCCCCGAGGGCTGGCCATCGCAATCGCATGGGCGTCGTCCTTTCTATCACTTGGTGACCTTGACCATGCCGACCATCGAATTGTGGCGCATGCAGAAGTAGGCGAACTCGCCGGGCTCGTTGAACGTGAAACTCCAGGTCTGGCCCTGGGTGAAAAAGCCCGAGTCAAAGGCCCCGGAGGCGCTGGGCGCCGTCCCGGCCGTGACGCTGTGCTCGATCGCGTCCTTGTTGGTCCAGGTCACCGTCGTGCCGGCCTTGACCTCCAGCGGCTCGGGCTTGAACTGGAAGGTCTGGATCACCGCGTCGGCCGTGGCGCCGGAGCCGGCGGCGGGCGTCGTCATGCTGGACATGTCGTGGGTGGCCGTGGCCATGTCGGGCATAGCTTGAGTAGCGGTCGCAGCGGCAGTCGGCGCCATGGTGGCCGTGGCCATCGTCGGGGCGGTTGGCGCGGCCGTGGCCTGGGCGCCGGTGGAGGCGGTCGGCGTGGTCTCAGCGCTCCCGCAGGCGGCCAGGGCCAGGGCCAGCAGCCCGGCGCCGCCCAGCCGGCGGATGCGAGTCAGCGAATTGATCATGGGATGCTCCTCTTTAAAAACAGCGGGGCGGCGTAGCCAGCTACGCCGCCCCGCTGAGCGGATGACGGGATTAGGCGGCGCGGCTGCGGCGGACCAGCAGCCCGCCGGCGACCACCATCGCGGCCACCAGGCCCAGGGCCAGGGCGCCCCACGGCGTGGTTTCGCCGCCAGTGGTCGGCAGGGTGGTCGGGGCGCCGTTCGAACCGCCGGCGGCCGGGGCGGCGGTGGCGGCCG
>DASWWB010000601.1:0-1590 GCA_036406115.1 Herpetosiphonaceae bacterium | reverse complement strand
GCCTCGGCGGCGGAGGCGAGGCAGATCGACTCATAGCCGCTGGCCTTGAGCACGGCGGCGAGCGTCAGGCGCTGGCTGGGCGTATCATCGACAATGCAGATGGTCATGGGCGCCTCGCTGGGGGCTACTCGGCCGGCGGCTGAGCGGCGAGCTGGCCGCGCAGCCGCCGGGCGCGGGCGCTGATCGCCTGGAAAAACTCGCTGCCGACAATCTCCTCGACTTGCTGGCTCAATTTGTCGGCGTCGATCTCGATCCGCAGCTCGCTGATCTGGGCCTTGATGCGCTGATCGCGCAGCTGGGCCTCCTGGGCGTTGCGCACGGCCATGGCCGCCTGGGGCGCCAGGCTTTCCAGGAAGCGCAGATTGTCCTGGGTGAAGCTGCCGGCCTGGGCGCTGACCAGCTCGATCGTGCCGACCAGCTCGTCGCCCGCCAGCAGCGGCATGCCGAGGTAGGCGGCGGGCGCCAGGCCGCCCCAGCGCTCCAGATCCAGCTGGGCGAGCGCCGGGTCGTCGGCGGCCAGCAGCAGCCCGCCCCGCCGCTGGCTCAGCCAGCCGGCCGAGACACCCGCAAGCGGGTACCCGTCCGGCGCCAGCTCCAGGTTTGGCTCAAGCTCGGTCCCCTGCCTGGTGGCCGCCAGCATGACCGCGAGCTGCTGGCGCTGGGGATCGTGGATGGCGATCTGGGCGGCGTCGTAGGCCAGGATGCCGTTGATCGATTTCACCAGCTGCTGGAGCGTCGACTCAAGCGTCACGTTCGAGCTGATGCTGGCGCCGAGGGCGTAGATCGCCCGCAGCAGCCGGTCGGATTTGTCCTGCTCGCGCCACAGGATGTGATTGGCGGCCTCCAGGTACTCGGTCAGCTCCAGCAGCTCGCGCTCGTGGGCTTTGCGGCGGTCCATCTCATGCTTGAGCTTGAGCGCCGAGCGGACGCGGGCCAGCAGCTCGACCTTGTTGATCGGCTTGGTGATGTAGTCCATGGCGCCGGCGGCGAAGGCGCGCTCCAGGTCCTCGGACTCGGTGCTGGCCGAGACCATGATGATCGGGATGTCGCTGAGGTGCTCAGCGGCCTTGATCCGGGCGCAGGCCTCGATGCCGTCGATGCCGGGCATGCTGATGTCCATCAGAATCAGATCGACGCCGGGATCCTGTCCTGGCTGGTCGAGGCCGAGCGCCGCGAAGGCTTCGGCGGCGCTCGGCAGGGCCAGCAGATCGGCGTAGCCGCTGGCTTTGAGCACCGAGGCCAGGACCAGCCGCTGGGCGGCGGCGTCATCGACAAGGCAAATCTTCATCCGGTCCGCACCCTCTCAAGCGCCAGGCAGGCGCGCTCGAACTCGGTTTCCAGCGCCGCGACCTGCGGCTCCAGCCCGGCCGCCTCGCCGCCGCGGCCGCGCTTCTCCAGCTCGGCGCAGATCGCCGCCAGCGCGCCGGCGCCGAGATTGGCGGCGCTGGACTTGAGGCTGTGGGCGGTCTGTCGCAGGCTGTCGGCGTCGCCCTCGGCCACCGCGCGGGCGATCGCCGCGACCTGGGGCGGCGACTCCTGGGCGAACAGATCGATCAGCTGTCCGACCAGATCGGGCTCGCCCTCGCTTTG
>DASWWB010000600.1:0-5322 GCA_036406115.1 Herpetosiphonaceae bacterium | reverse complement strand
GCGCGGAGGGCCGACTGCGTTGGTTCGCAGTCGCCCCTCCGTGTTGAGTGGGGCTGGCGGCCCTCAGTCTTTGTTGGGCAGGAAGCGGAAAATCGTGTTGCCGCAGACCGGGCAGGTGCCGCGGACGGCGCGCCGGCCATTCTCGGTCGTCTCCTCGTGGCCGTCGACGATCGTGCGCTTGGCCCGGCAGGAGACGCAGTAGCCGGTCTGCTCGTCCGGGTCGTCGTGGTCGTGCTCGGCGGCGGGGGTTTCCTCAACCGCCTCCGGCTCGGCGGGTTCCTCGGTCGCGGTCGGCTCGTCAGCGGCGGGCACCGCTTCGGCGGCCGGCTCGGCGCCGATCGATTTGGCCTCGGCGGCAGGGGGCTGATAGGCCTGGGTGGCGCCGCCGACCTCGCGCTCCAGCAGCGGGGCCTCGGTCTCGGCTTCGAGCGCTGGCTCCTCGATGGGCTCCTCCTCGGCGGGTGCCTCCTCGGGGACGCCGTCGGCGGATTCGACAATCGAGGCCGGCAGGACAATCCGCGGCGGCTCGGGCGGCGGCGGGGGCGTCGGCGACGGCAGCAGCGGCGCCGAGTCGACCGGCTCCAGGCGGCGGCGCAGGATATACACCACCGCGACAATCCCCGTCAGGAGCCCCAGCAGCCAACTTCGGCGTTTGCGACGATCCTTGTTCATCAAAAAACCTCGCTATTCTGCAACGGCAGCCCGACGCAGCCCACGCAACGTCGTCAGATTGGTGATGTCCGCCGTCTCATCGGGCTCCTTGGGCGTTTCCAGCACCATCGGCAGGGAGCGGAACCGCGCATCGTTGACGAGCAAGCCGAATGCCTCCAGGCCGACGAAGCCCTCGCCGATGTGGGTGTGGCGGTCCACTTTGCTGCCCAGGTCGTTCTTGGAGTCGTTGAGATGGAAGGCTTTGATCCGCTCCAGGCCGACCAGCCGATCGAAGGCGCCGAACGTCTCGTCGTAGCTGGCCTGGCTGCGGAACTCGTAGCCGGAGGCCAGGAGGTGGCAGGTGTCGATGCAGACGCCGAGGCGCTGATGGCCGTCGGTCAGCTCCAGCAGGCGCCCGAGGTGCTCGAAGCGATAGGCTAGCGTGGTGCCCTGGCCGGCGGTGTTTTCCAGCAGGATCTGGGTCTCGCCGCCGACGCCCTGCTCCAGCAGCCGGCGCAGGGCGGCGCCGACGCGCTCCAGCGCGGCGTCGTCGCCCGAGCCGACGTGGGCGCCGGGGTGGGTGACCAGCGCCGGCACGCCGAGCTGGCGGCAGCGCTCCAGCTCCACGGCGAAGGCCGCGATCGATTTCTCCCACAGCGCGTCGTCGGGGCTGCCGAGATTGATCAGGTAGGAGTCGTGGACAATCAGCGGGCAGCTGCCGGCGGCGCGATGCTCGCTGTGGAAGCGGTCGAGCTCCTGGGCGGTGAGATCTTTGCAGTTCCACTGGCGCTGGCTTTTGGAGAAGAGTTGGATGGTGTTGCAGCCGGCGGTGGCGGCGCGCTCGAAAATCGTGTGCAGGCCGCCCGAGGTCGAGACATGGGCTCCGAGATTTGGCATTGCCGTCCCCTAAATCACAATCCGCAGCCATTATACCACCTTGCCCGCCGGCTGGCCGCTAGCGGCAATCCTCGGGATGCTGCTCGCAGTGGGGCTGGTCGCCGGGGATATGGTGGCGGTTGCGCGCCACCAGGGCATAGACATAATCCTGGAGCTGGCGCACGCCGGGCAGCAGATAGACCCACAGCGGCAGCGGCGTGCCGAGCGCCACCGCCAGGGCGGCGTTGACGGCCCCGGCGCCCCGGTAGCGCGGTCCGTCGGCGGCGTAGGCCCAGACCGCCTGCTCGCAGTCGCCGATCGTCAGGCCGGCGGACTCGGGCGCCGCCGGCTGCTGGAAGGGCACGGCGGCGATCCGGGCGCCGCGGTCGAGCAGGCGCAGCCAGCGCACCGTGCGGGTGCAGAAATCGCACGATCCGTCGAAAATCAAGGTCAGCCGCTCGGGCAGGGATTCGCTCATGGCAGGTTCCTCAGGGCTAAATTCGCTTGCCATGAAGTATAGCGCGGCCGGGCGGCGCTACGACTGCCGCTCAGAGGAGACACAGGAGACAATTGATTAAAATCGCGTATAATAGCGGCCGAGGCTGGCTGCTTCCCATCCAATCCCAGCCGGCGCGCGGCGGCCCTGCCGCGTGCAACTATTCTTGACAAAGGGGGGGCGCTTGTGTACACTAGCGGCGCATTTCAGCAGCCGAAAACCCACAACGACTTCCCGCAGATCACCAGCATGCAACGCTGGCTTCGACGCATTGCATTGCGTGTCCGCGCCTTGATCTGTCCGCCGAAGGGAGGTGGTCGCCCCAGCATGAACCCACTGGCTCCAGGCCAGCCGCAGCGAAGATTGTGTAAATCATAATGCTAAGGAGTTGACCAGAATGAAACGACTCTTCTCGTTGGCAGTCGTGAGCCTGATGCTGATGGGCATCCTGATGGCTTGCGGCACCTCGACCGGCAACCGCCCGGCCTCGATCACGATCGCAAGCAGCCTCCCCCGCACCGGCTCCTCCAAGGGCCAGACAGATACCATCGTCAACGCCATCAAGATGCGCCTCGAAGAGGACAGCAACGCCATCTGCGGCGGCGCGGTCAAGGTCAACTACGAGGACATGGACGACGCCACCGCCGCCAAGGGCTCGTGGGACGAGGCCAAAGAGACGGAGAACGCTAACTCCGTCGCCGCCAAGTCCGACGTGCTGGTCTACATCGGCACCTTCAACTCCGGCGCCGCCAAGCTCTCCATTCCGATCCTCAACAAAGCCAATGTCGTGATGATCAGCCCGGCCAACACCTATCCCGGCCTGACCAAGCCCGGCAAGGGCGACGCGGGCGAGCCCGAGGTTTACTATCCCAACGGCGGCAAGCGCAACTACACCCGCGTGGTGCCGGCCGACGACCTGCAGGGCGCCGCTGGCGCCAACTGGGCCAAAGAGCTGGGCGTGACCAAGGTCTACATCATCGATGACACCGAGCTGTACGGCAAGGGCCTGGCCGATGTGTTCGAGGCGACCGCCAAGAGCAACGGCCTGACCGTGCTCGGCCGCGACGGCATCGACGCCAAGGCCAGCGACTACAAGGCTCTGATGACCAAGATCAAGGACACCAACCCTGAGCTGATCTACTTCGGCGGCATCACCCAGAGCAACGCCGGCCAGCTGGTCAAGGACATGCGGGCCGTCGGCATGACCGCCGACAAGGTCAAGTTCATGGGTCCGGACGGCATCTTCGAGCAGGCCTACCTGGACGCCGCCGGCGCTGAGAACGCCGAGGGCACCTACGTGACCTTCGGCGGCGTGCCCCCGGCCAAGCTGGAGGGCAAGGGCGCCGAGTGGTACAACAAGTACAAGACCAAGTTCAGCAGCGAGCCCGAGGCCTACGCGGCCTACGGCTACGAGGCCGCCTCGGTGGCCCTGGCAGCGCTGAACAAGTCCTGCGACAGCCTGACCCGCGAGACCGTGCTGGCCAATGTCCTGGCCACCAAGGACTTCGACGGCGTGCTGGGCAAGTGGGGCTTCGACGCCAACGGCGACACCACGCTGACCCAGATGAGCGGCCAGCAGGTCAAAGGCGGCAAGTTCGAGTTCGTCCAGGTCCTCAAGTAAATCACCGCCGCAGCGGGGCGATCCGGCACCGGATAGCCCCGCCGCTCGATCCGCCCCTCCGGGCTACTGTAGGAGAGGATTAACATGGCAACACGCGGCGTTTCCCAGGGTGGCCAGCCCATCCAAACCCCCCCTTTTCTCACCCGGCGGCGCATCTACACCATCGTCGGGACGATCATCTTCCTCGCACTGGTCGGCCTGCCCCTGCTCAATATTCTGCGCGAGATGGCTGGCAACCCCCGGCAGCTCACTCAGCAGATCATCGGCGGCCTCACCAAAGGCACCTACCTGGCGATCATCGCCCTCGGCTACACCCTGGTCTACGGTATTTTGGAGCTGATCAACTTCGCCCACGGCGAGGTGTATATGATCGGCGCCTTCCTCTCGCTCTCGCTGATCAGCCTGTTCGGCCTCACCAGCGGCAGCTCCGGCGCGAAGATTGCGGTGCTGCTGCCGATCATCCTGGTGATGGTCATGTCCTCCACCGCGCTGCTGAACGCCAGCATCGAGCGCTTCGCCTACCGGCCGCTGCGCAACGCCCCGCGCCTGGCGCCGCTGATCTCCGCGATCGGCGTCTCGTTCATGCTCCAGAACGTGGGCATCCTGTGGGGCGAGCGCCAGATGTGGTACAACCTGGGCCTCAAGAGCGTCGGCGACGCGATGGGCGTCACAGCTGTCGCGCCCAAAAGCTTCCCCGACATCCTGCCGACCTCGCAGGTCTTTTTTATTCCCGAGAGCTGGATCAGCTACACCTACAAAGATCTGCTGGTCGCTGTGATTAGCATCAGCCTGCTGACAGGGCTGTATCTGTTCGTGCGCTACACCAAGCTGGGCAAAGCCATCCGCGCCACCGCCCAGGACCGCGACGCCGCCCGCCTGATGGGCATCAACGCCGACCGGACGATCTCCGTGACCTTCCTGATCGGCGGGGCGCTCGGCGGGGCGGCCGGTATGCTGGTCGGTCTCTACAACGGCACGGCGGTTTTCACGATGGGCTTCACCGCCGGCCTGCTCTCCTTCACGGCGGCGGTGCTGGGCGGCATCGGCAACATCCTCGGCTCGGCGCTCGGCGGGCTGCTGATTGGCCTGATCCTGGCCTTGAGCGACCAATACATCGGCTCGCGCTGGTCGAATGCGGTGATTTTCGGCATTCTCGTGCTGATCCTGGTGTTGCGCCCGACCGGCTTGCTCGGCGAACAAGGCGGCCAGAAGGCCTAAGGAAAGGGAAACCATGGCAAAGCTACAGCGCGTCGCACTCTGGTGCTTCATCGGCGGCATGTTGTTCTTGAAAATCTATGTCGCCCAACCCTGGCTGAACGCGGCGATCGGCGGCCTGGTGGTGGCGCTGGTTGGCGTGGCCCTGGCCGCCCCTTCGCCGGCGCCGGTTAAATCGGGCCTGCTCGCCGGCCTGATCGGCGTGATCCTGACCATCATCTACGGCCCCGAGCGGCCGGGCGTGGCCCTGATCGCGGGCATGGGCGTCGGCCTGGCCGCCGGGCTGATCTCCGCCCAGCGCAGCCACCCAGCGACGCCGCGCCAGGGCGCCACGCAGGGCGGCATCGCCGGCCTGGTCGCCGGCGCGTTCACCTCGCTGGCGGTGCTGCTGGTGGCCTTCGTGGTGGCGCCCGCCGCCGGCCATGGCGCCGAGGAGTTCACGACCCATCTGTTCAATACGGTG
>DASWWB010000599.1:0-11193 GCA_036406115.1 Herpetosiphonaceae bacterium | reverse complement strand
GGAACGGGCGCCCGGCGGCCGGCGCAGCGATGTGCTAGCCGGCGCGCTCATCCGTCGTGGGCGGCGAGGGCGGCCAGCGCCTCGTCAAGCGTGTGGTGGATGGTGAAAATCTGGGTGAAGCCCGTCAGCTCGAAGACCTCGGCGACGGTCGGCTGGAGGGCGCACAGCCGCAGCTCGCCGTTCTCGGCCCGCAGCTCGCGGGCCAGCATCAGCAGCACCCGCAGCCCGCTGCTGCTGAGAAACGTCACGCCGCTCAGGTCCAGCACGATCCGCCGGCCGCCGTCGCTGGCGGTCGCCCGCACGAGGGTCGCCACGTTGGGCGCCGCCGCCGCGTCGACCCGGCCCTGGACCGGGACGATCCGCACGTCGGCCGGCAGATCGCTGGCGAGGTACTTGACCATCAGCAGCTCGTTTTCGTGGCTGGCGCTGTTGTGGCTGAAGCGCACCTCGTCCATCATGCGGCCCATCAGGTAGATGCCGAGGCCGCCGGCTTCGCGGCTGTCGATCGAGGAGGTCAGGTCCGGGGCCGGCACTTGCGCCGGGTCGAACGGGCGGCCGTGGTCGTAGAGCGCCACGCTGAAGCGCTTGCCCTCGCGCCGGCAGACCAGCCGGATCTCGCCGCTCTGGCCCTGGGGGTAGGCATGCTGGATGATGTTGGTGGCGGCCTCGTCGACCGCCAGCTCGATTTCCCATGCCACATGGTCGTTGAGGCCGGCCACCAAGGCGGCCTGGTGGGCGAACGAGCACAGCGTGGGGAGGGACTCGACCACTCCTGGCACACGCAGTTCGGATGGCTGGCTCATGCTGACGCGCCTGGGTTTCTAGAAGCTGGCGACAGCTTCAACGAGATCATCGTGGATCTGGAACAGCGAGGTGAAGCCAGTCAGGTCGAAGACCTCGCGGATGCGGTCCGGCAGGTTGGCGATCCGCACGTCGCCGCGCTCCAGCTCGCTCAGCTTCCACTCGCGGGCCTTTTTGCGGGCCTCGATCAGCACGCGCAGGCCGGGGCTGCTGATATACTCCAGGGCCGCTAGGTCGAGCACGATGCGGTGGCGGCCGGCGTCGAAGATTTCGTCGAGCTTGGCTTGCAGCTCGTCCTTGGTATCAGCCGCCAGGCGCCCCGAGATGGTGAGAACGTCGACGCGGTTGTACACTTTGTGGGTCAGTTCCATGCTATCTCCCCGCGCCAGCAGGTCCTGGCGCCGCGCTGATTGCCCGGCAACGGTGCCGCACGCACCCCGAGGCCTGGGTATTATAGCAGAACGATCGGGCGGGATGCTGCCGGCGGCCGGCGCGATCCGCCCCGCGAAAGGAGCGACCGATGAGCCGGTTCACCAAGCCGCCCAGGCTGCTGCCGGGCGACACTGTCGGCGTGATCAGCCCCTCGGCCGGGCTGGCGGCCCTGTTCCCCCATCGCGCCGAGCGCGGCGCCGCCGCCCTGGAGCGCTTGGGCTTCAAGGTGGTGTTCGGCGCCTGCGCCCGCAGCCGGCGCGGCTACCTGTCGGGCACGGCCGCCGAGCGCGCCGCCGACATCCACGCCTTCGCCGCCGACCCGGCGGTCCGGGCGGTGATCTCGTCGATCGGCGGCGATCACTCCTGCCAGATCCTGCCGCTGCTGGATTGGGAGCTGCTGCGCGCCAATCCTAAAATTTGGATGGGCTTTTCGGATATGATGGTCCTCAATGTGGCGCTCATGGCCGCCGCCGGCCTCGTCACCTTCAACGGGCCGCACCTGATGACCGAGCTTGCCGATTTCCCCGCCGCCCCCGCCTATTCCATCGACTCGATGCTGCGGTTGCTGACGGACCCCGCGCCCGCCGGGCGGCTGGAGCCCTCGCCATGGCAGACCGACGAATTCCTCGACTGGGGCGCCCAAGCCGATCTGACCCGCGAGCGGGCGCGCACGCCGGCGCCGGGCTGGCGCTGGATCAAGCCCGGCGCTGCGGAAGGCCACCTGGTTGGCGGCTGCCTGGAGTCGCTCCAGCACCTGCGCGGCACCCGCTTCTGGCCCGACTGGCGCGGCGCCATCCTGTTCCTCGAAACCTCCGAGGAGGTCCCGTCGCCGGAAAAAGTCGACGGGATCTTGATGGATTATCAGAACATGGGCGTGTTCGATCAGATCAGCGGCCTGCTGTGGGGCCGCTCCAGCGGCTACGACGAGGCGATGCACGCCGAGCTGGAGGCGATTCTGCTGGAGCGCACCGCCGCCTATCAATTCCCGATCGTCACCAGGATGGATTTCGGCCACACCTCGCCGATGCTGACCATGCCGCTGGGCTGCCTAGCCCGCCTGGACAGCGCGGCGCGGAGCTTTGAGCTGATCGAAGGAGCAGTCGCATGAGCGAACAGGGAACAATCGAGATCGCGCCGCTCGGCCCGGGGGACGGGCCGCGGGTGGCGGCGTTTATGGCCGAGCACTGGGGCGATGAAATGATGGTAGTCCATGGCGTGATCCACCACCCGTCGCGGCTGCCGGGCTTCGCGGCCCTGGCTGACGGAGCCTGGCGCGGCCTCGTCAGCTACCAGATCGACGGCGGGCAGTGCGAGATTGTCAGCCTGGACAGCCTGGACGAGGGGCGCGGGATCGGCTCGGCGCTGCTGGCGGCGGTGGCCGGCGCGGCCCGGGCCGCAGGCTGCCGGCGCATCTGGCTGGTGACCACCAACGACAATCTCAACGCCCTGCGCTTTTACCAGAAGCGCGGCTTCGCCCTCGTGGCGGTCCACCGCGACGCGGTGGCGGCGGCGCGACGAATCAAGCCGTCGATCCCGCTGACCGGCGAGCACGGCATTCCGATCCGCGATGAGCTGGAGCTGGAGCTAGCGCTGGGCTGAGCCTGAGCTACGAGGCCACGGCCTCCTGCGGCGCGGCGTGGAGCCGGTTGGCCTCGTAGATCGGCCGCAGCTTGCCGAGGGCGGTCAGGGCCGCCTCGTGGACATAATGATCGGTGTCGAGCAGCGTTTCGGTCAGCGCCTCCAGCGTGGCCTGGGTGGCGGCCAGGTCGCCCATCGAGCTGAGGGCGGTGGCGGCGGCCTCTCGGGCGTAGGTGTCGGAGTCGGCCAGCACCACCAGCAGGCTCTCGACCACGCTGGGGGTGACGATCGTCTCGCCCAGCTGGGCCAGGACCAGGCCCGCCGCCGAGCGGACGAAGCTGTCCTCGTGGAAAAGGGCGGTGGTGAGCAGCTCGCGGGCGTCGGAGTCGCCGAGCCGATCGCGCAGCATGCCGATGGCGCGGGCGGCGGCGTAGCGGGTGCCCAGGTCGCGGTCGTAGAGCGCGGTGTGGAACAGCGCCTGGCGGACGCGCTCGGCGATCTCGCCTTGGGTGCGGCCGAGCTGGCGGGCGGCGGCGGCCCGCACGTAGGGCGATCGGTCGCTGAGGCTGCTTTCGAGCAGGGCCAGCTCGTCGGGTGAGTACATGCCGTTGAGATTGCCGAGCGACTGGACGGCGGCGTACCAGGCCTGCCAGGGCGGCTCATGCAGCACCCGGCGCAGCTCGGCGAACTCGCCGGCCTTGCTGTACTCATCAAGCTCGTGCTGCAAGGTGAAGCGCAGCCAATGCTGGTGGGGGTCGGTCATCTCGTATTTGAGGTATTCGATCAGGCCGAGCTGCACCAGCAGCTGCTCGATGGTGGCGCGCAGGCTCGATGAGTTGCGCAGCTCGCGCCACAGCCGGTGGTGTTGGTAGCGGAGGTAGGGGGCGTTGATGATGAGGTAGTTGGCGCCGGGGCCGCGGGTGACATGGCTGAGCGCCAGCACCGCCTGCATCGGGTCGCGGCTGAAGCGCTCCAGGAACGGCTCCAGCACGCGCAGGGCCAGGTAGTTGAAGATGAGATTCGTCCCGAGGATCGCGGGTTCTTGGCGCGGCTTGCGGATAAAACGGCGCAAGCGGCGTTGCACGTGCATGCGCCACTCATCGACATCGAACATGGCTGGCCCCGTTTCTCATCGCAGTAAAAGATCTATGGCACAGTATAGCATAGGACCATCGGGCTATAGCGTAGCTAAAAGTCCCGGTTTTCCCGCTGTGGGCGCGGCTTTTGGCGCGCTCACGACTCCTGGGCGGCGCGGCAGGCCTCGGCGGCTTGGCGGGTGCGGTCGAGGGCGAGCGCCACAGGCGGCGCCCCGCCCTCATAGTCGCGCTGCTTCTCCAGCGCGACGACGGTTGAGCGCAGGGTTTGCTCGATCTGCGCGAGCTGGTCGCGCTCAAGGTAGCGCAGGACGCGGGGCGCGAACAGCTCGGCGGCGGACAGCTCCAGCGGCTCGGCTGCCGAGGGCGGGGCGATGCTCGCGGGCTCCATCCCCAGCTGCCGCAGGCTGCCGCAGATCTGGGCGACCCCTTGCACGGTATGGAAGGCGATGTCGCTTAACCCGGACCGCGCCACCTGGGCGAGGTAGTGGGCGAGGTTGCGCTGGTAGACTGCGCGCAATTTGGCCACATGGGCTTCCTGCTCGGCCTGGCGCCGCGCCTCAGCCTCCAGTCGGCGGGCTTCTTCCGCCTGCTTTTGCTCCCCGGCCGTCGGGCGGCGGGTATGCTGCGCCGGTTTCTGGTCCTCGGCCGCTTGCGCCGGATCGGCTGCGGGCGATTGGTCGCGGCGCCGGTCCAGGCGGGCGAGCAGATTCTCGAGCTTGCCGATGGCGTCGGTGACCTCGAACGGCGCGTGCAGGCCGAATTTGGCGGCGGCCAGCTTGCGCTCGTGCAGGGCGCGGGTCAGGATCTGCCGCAGCTCCGGCAGGTTCGCGCCCGCCTCGATCTGGGCGCAATATTCCTGGTAGGTTGATTCGCGCATCCGATCTCCTTGATGTGCTTGGCGCCATCGTCCGGGCGCCGGGCGCTGAGCCCGAGTCGGCATTCTACATCGGCGCCGCCAGCCATGGAAGAGGCCGCTCGCCGCCGCTGTTTGCGAGCCGGCGAAGCTATGGTTTAATAGCCGGGTTCTTTGTGCGACAAAGGCTTGTGCATGCCAATCAATCTATCGACCATCCGCGCCGTGCTGCTTGACATGGACGGCGTGCTCTACCGGGGCAGCGAGATTCTGCCCGGCGCCGCCGCGCTGCCCGCCACCCTGGAGCGGCTGGGCCTGCGCTTTCTCTGCCTGACCAACAACTCGACCCGCACGCCGGAGTCGGTCTCGGCCGCGCTGGCCGAGCACGGCGTGCCGATCGCCGGCAGCCACATCATGACGACCTCGACCGCCGCCGGGCGCCTGCTGCGCGAGCGCTACCCCGCCGGGACGCCGACCTACGCCCTCGGCATGGAGGGCTTGCAGCAGGCGCTGTTCGCCGACGGCTGGTTCGCGCCGGCGGGCAGCGACGCGGCGCTGGTGGTGGTCGGCACCCACTTCGGACTGACCTACGACCATCTGAAAATCGCCACGCTGGCGCTGCGGGCCGGCGCCGACTTCATCGCCACCAATCCTGACACGACTTTTCCCTCGCCCGAGGGGCTGATCCCCGGCTGCGGGGCGATTGTCGCGGCGCTGACCGCCGCCAGCGGCCGGGTGCCGGAGATCATCGGCAAGCCGCAGCCCGCGATGTTCGCCGCCGCGCTCCACGAGCTGGGGATCGGCGCCGGCGAGGCGCTGATGGTCGGCGACCGGCTTGACACCGATATCGCCGGGGCCCAGGGCGCCGGGATCGCCGCCGTGTTCGTGGCCTCGGGCGTCAACACGCCGGACGAGGCCCGGGCCTGGTCGCCGCCGCCGGATCTGCTCTGCGCCCATGTCGGCGAGCTGCTTGAGCTGCTGGTCGCGGCGCACGCAAGCGGGGACCCGGGGGCGGGCCGATGAGCCCGCGCGCCGGCGCCGGGCCCATCCCGGTGATCATCGTCTCCTACAACACCTGCGATTTGCTGCGCGAGTGCCTGGCGAGCCTGGCGCTGGCCGAGGCGCCGGTGCTGCCGGTGGTGGTTGATAACGCCTCCGCCGACGGCAGCGCGGCGATGGTGCGGGCCGAGTTCCCGGCGGCGGCGCTGCTTGAGCCAGGCGCCAATCTCGGCTTCGCCCGCGCCAACAATCTGGGCATCCGCCACGCCCTGGAGCGCTGCCGGCCGCCGGCGCTGCTGCTGCTCAATCCCGACGCCGCCCTGACCGCCGGGGCGCTGGAGCGGCTGCTGGACTTCCTGGCGGCCCATCCGCGGGTCGGCATGGTCGCGCCCCGCCTGATCTACCCGGACGGCGGGCGCCAGCCGGCGGCCTTCCGCTTCCCCACGCTGCTGATGACGGCCTTTGATTTTTGGCCGCCGCGCGGGCGCGGCTTCGGCCGGCTCTACGACCATCCGCTCAACGGGCGCTACCGCGAGGACGGCGGCGCCGAGCCGTTCCCGATCGACCACCCGCTCGGGGCGGCGATGCTGGTGCGGACGGAGGTGATCGAGGAGACCGGGGCCTTCGACGAATCATTCTGGCTCTACGCCGAGGAAGTCGAGTGGTGCTGGCGCATCCGCCGGGCCGGCTGGGCGATCTGGCAGCAGCCGCAGGCGACGGTGATCCACGCCGGCGGCGCCAGCTCGGCCCAGTTCCGCACCCGCTCGTTCCTGGCGCTCCAACGTGCCCGGCTCCAATTTTTCGACAAGGCCCACGGCGCCGCCTGGGGCCGCGCCCATCGCCTGCTGGCCCGCGCCGCCGCGCTCCACGCCACGCTCAACGCCGGGCTGGCCTGGGCGCGGGGGCGGATCGACGGCGCCGAGCTGCGCCGCCGCACCTGGGCCATGGCCGAGCTGTGGCGGCTGATGCGGCCGGCCGCCGCCAATCGCAAACAATTGTGAACAGGCGCGGCGTCGGCGGATCCGCGCCGGCCGCCGGGCGGCATTGGGGCTATACTTTAAGCCACGGCGCCGCAGTGGGCGCCGGCGTTGTGGAGTACAGCCTATGCCGCGCTTTCGCCTGTTCGCCGCCTTCCTGATCTGCGCCTTGCTCGCCGGCTGCGCCGCCGGCGCCCAGGACGCTCCGGGCGCCTCC
Source organism: Herpetosiphonaceae bacterium (assembly GCA_036406115.1). Taxonomy (GTDB): domain Bacteria; phylum Chloroflexota; class Chloroflexia; order Chloroflexales; family Herpetosiphonaceae; genus DASWWB01. The sequence continues at coordinate 4,239 of DASWWB010000599.1, read as the reverse complement.
GCGCCGCCCGCCGACCCGGCCCTGGCGGGCTGGAACGCCTATCAGACTCTCGCCGCCGAGGTCGCCAAAACGAACAATGTCGATAATCAGCAGGCGCTCGTTGACACGTTTTTGCGCGACTATCCCGTCTCGCCGCTGGTCAAGGACACCCAGGCGATTTTCCTGGTCAACAAGCCCGGCGCCGACCGCGTGCTGCTGACCGGCGATATGACCAACTGGTTCGATGTGCTCCAGATGAAGCGCGTCGGCCAGACCAGCCTCTGGAGCCTGGCGCAGGAGCTGCCCGCCAACGCCCGCGTCGACTATCGCTACGGCCTCAGCGGCGGCGGCATGGACGGCCTGTTCCTCGATCCTCGCAACCCCAACCAGGTGATCAGCGGCTTCGGCCCGCACTCCGAGCTGCGCATGCCAGCCTATCAGGCGCCCGTCGAGCTGATCGCCAGGACCGGCATCCCCACCGGCACGCTGGAGGACCTGGGCCGCTACCAGAGCAAGGTCACCACGACGACCCACCGGCTGCGGGTCTATCTGCCGCCGGGCTATGACCCGGCCCAGCGCTACCCGACGGCCTATTTCCAGGACGGCGACGACTATCTGGACTTCGCCCACGCGGCGACGATTTTCGACAACGCGATCGCCGACGGCGCGCTGCCGCCGCTGATCGGCGTCTTCGTCTATCCGAGCCGCGAGCAGGGCCGCCAGCGCGACTATGATCTCAACGACCGCTACGCCGAGTTTTTCGCCACCGAGCTGGTGCCGATGATCGACGCCAAGTACAGCACGATCCCCGAGCCCGCCAGCAGGGTGGTGGTCGGCGACTCGTACGGCGGCCTGATTTCGCTCTACATCGGCCTGCTCTACCCCGACATTTTCGGCGGCGTGGTCAATCAGTCGGGCTATGTCTCGCGCCACCGCGACCGGCTGGCCTCGCTGTTTGCGATCAATCCCGGCCTGCCGCTGCGGATTTTCACCGTCGTCGGCACCTTCGAGACCTGCATCGGCGGCCCGGTGCTGGGGCCCGAGTGCAATTTCCTGGAGGGCAACCGCAACCTGCGCGACGTGCTCCAGGCCGGCGGCTACGCCCTCAGCTACAGCGAGCATCCCCAGGGCCACAGCTGGGGCTTCTGGCCGGCCTTCGTCGATGACGGGATCGCCTGGGGCCTCAACTACCAGCGCAAAAACTAAGGCCGCGCAGGCTGGCGGATGGATTGATTAGTTGATTGACATAAAGCAAAAAAGCCCCGGGCAATACATTTGCCCGGGGCTTTGGTTTTAGGCTGATTAGCCTTGCTGCTGACCGAGGCTACCGGAGCAAATGCTGGCTTTGGGCCACCTGGAGCGGCAGCCCCAGCCGCACGAGGTCGATCACCAAGCCGACGAGCCGCATGATGTCCGCGAGCTTGGCGGCGTCGAACACCGGCACTTCGGCCAGCGCGGCGGCGTAGCGCTCGGGCGGGGCGGCCAGGCGCCGCTGTGCGTCGTCGTGCCAGGCGGCGTCGGGCGCGCCCAGGCTGATCAGATTGCGGTTTTCGATCGTCCCCAGCACCTCGCCGTTGAAGCTCACCGGCAGCACGACCCAGGCCATGCCGCCGTGGTGCTGCCTGATCTGGAGCTGCTGGGTTTGCAGCGCCAGCGCCCGCGCCACATGCATCTCCATGCCGAACTGCTGCCAGCCCTCGCCGATCCCCAGCAGATTGTAGAGCGAGTTCGCGTGATTGAGCTGGTCGTGGCGCTCGTGGAACTGACAGTGGCGCTCGCCGCTGAGGAAATGGTCGAGGCCCAGCCCTTCCGCCGACTGGACATCGAAATGAATGCCGGTCACGGCCTGGAGCGCGGCGATGAAATCCCACAGGGCGTTGGGCGCCAGCAGCTGGAAGATGCGCGGGCTGGGCATCTGGAGGCTGGCGCGATAGGCCTCGGCCATGTCGGGGCTGGTCAGGCCGGCGGCCAGGTAGCTCATGGTGGTGATCCGCAGCCCGCCGCCCGGCACGCCGATCAGGCGCACCTTGCTGGCGGCGATCGGCGGGAAGGTGAACACGAACGACTCGAAGGGCCGGCGCTCGCCGCGGCGGTCGCTGAGATCGTAGTCCGGGCTGATGAGCGCGCCCGGGATCGGGCGCCAGCCGCCGCCGGCGTCGTACTCGGCGCTGAGGCTGGTCCACCAGCCGCCGTCGGGGAACATCGGGCCGTGGGTGAAAAAGATCGTGTTGAACTGGGCGGATTGGCCGAAATCCAGCTCGTACCAGTCGGGGGTGAGATCGCGGGTGCCGTCGTAGGTGTCGTACCAGCGGCTCAGGTCGCCGGGCGCCGGGCCGCGCAGCAGCAGCTGGGGATCGCGCACGCCGTCGCCGGTCGGCTGGACGACGCTGCACCGCACTGCGGCGCCTTGGTGCGCGCTGACCAGCGCAAACGCCGACGCTTGTTCGTTCTGCAAGAAGGGGCCAGTCCGTGCCTGATCTGCCATTGCTCCGCTCACAGCTAGGGGATCGCGCTGCGCGATCCCGGCGAGATTGATACCCGGGGCCTAGGTTCCGCCCTCGTGGGCGATGCTGGGCGCCACGCTGGTGGTGAGGCTGGAGCGGTGGCGGGCCATGCTGATCACCTGGCGGACCAGCTCGATCACCACCTGTAGCTCGTCCCAGGTGTAGCGCGGGATCTCCTCCAGCAGCAGGGCGTAGCGCTCCTCGCCGAGGCCGAGGTCGCGGCGGGCGGCCTCGTGCCACACGGCGTCGGGCGCGCCCAGCCTGACCAGATTGCGGTGCTCGATTGTCGCCAGCGCGGCCCCGTCGATCAGCACCGGCACCACCACCCACGCCATGCCGCCGTGGTGCTGGTGGATGACCGGCTGGCGGGTGCGCAGCGCCGCGGCGCGGGCTTCGAGCATGGCGGCGCCGAACTCGCGCCAGCCCTCGCGGTCGCCCAGCAGCGTGTAGAGCGAGTCCGGCCCCTTGAAGGATTGGAGCCGGGCGTGGTACTCGTGGAAGCGCCGATTGTCGATGAAGTGATCAAGGCCCAGGCCCTCGACGGTTTGGATATCGAACATCAGATTGGTGGCGGCGCGCAGCGAGGCGATCGAGTCCCAGAGCTTGTCGGCGGGCAGCAGATCGAACAGCCGGGGCTGGCGGATCTGCAAGCTGCTGAGCGGGGTGGCGCCGAGCGCGTCGCTGATCCTGCCCGCCGCGAGGTAGCTCAGCGTGGTGGTGCGCGAGGTGCCGCCGGCCTGGCCGATGAGGCGGATCGCGCTCGCGGCGACGGTGTCGAAGCGCAGCTCGAACGACTCGAACGGCTTGCGTTCGCCGCGCTGGTCGCTGAAATCATAGGCCGGGCTGATTTGCAAGCCCTCGGCCTCGTGCCAGGCGCCGGCCTGGTCGCGCCACTGGACCGCCAGGCTGGTCCACCAGCCGCCCTCCATGAACGCCGGGCCGTGCGCGAAGACGAGGGCGTTGAGTGGCGCCTCGCGGCCGAACTCCAGCGCGTACCAATCGGGCTCGTAGTCGCGCAGGCCGTCGTAGGTGTCGTACCAGCGGCTCAGGTCGCCGGCCGCCGGGCCGCGGCGCAGGAAATCGAGGTCGCGCACGCCGTCGCCGATCGGCTCCATCACGCTGCACGTGATGCGCTCGGCCGGCTCGATGTCGATGGATCGTCGTTCTGTCATGTAGTGGTCCTTTGTCGTCTCAGGCGGGATAAGCAGTATACCAGCTTTAGCACGGACCGGGCCTGCGACACAGGCTAAGATCGACGGATTCGGGCCTTGCGGCGCGCTGAAGCGAGCTGATCGGAGCGCCGGCGCGCTTGCGCCCGCGTCCGCTTGGTGCTATGCTTGTCCCAAGCAGCTCCGAGAACCCAGCCGCCTCGGAGATTGGGGATGTTCCCCGCTTGCATGGCTGTCAGCTGTGACCAATTTCCCCGTTTGGGCGCCGCACCCCGCCCGTCCGCCGCCCCGTCCCTTCGTTCCGCGTGCCATTGTTGTTCGCCGCTGTTTCTATCTCGCCCGCCCGGGCGCCAGCTCTTTCGGGAATTCAGCCGCCCCGGAAGCTCGCAATGGCTGTGAATCCATGTACCTCTGCCACTTTTGCCGCGAGGCCGTTCCGCCGCAGACTCCGCTCGCCCGCGTCGCCGTCGCGCGCCGCCCGCGCCAGTACCCCCAGCGCCCGAAAGCCCATCCTGTCAAACGCGAAAACAAATCCGGCTGGCGCGACGATCCCGGCGGCGCCGGCCTTGAGATCGCCCGCGAGGTCT
>DASWWB010000598.1:0-18840 GCA_036406115.1 Herpetosiphonaceae bacterium | reverse complement strand
GTCGCCGGACAGGCTTTCGCCCTCCTTGAGCAGGCCCTTGCCGCGGCCGTAGGAGTTGATCGTGCGGGTGATCGACGAGCGGAAGCCGGTGACGTGGGTGCCGCCGTCCGGGTTGGCGATATTGTTGGTGAAGGCCAGCAGGTTCTCGTTGAAATCGCCGCTGTACTGGATGGCGACCTCGACATTCACGTTCTCGACCTGCTTCTCGACATAGAACGGCTGGGACAGCAGCGGGTCCTTCTCGCGCGTCAGGTGGCGCACGAACGAGACAATGCCCCCGTCGAAGTAGTAGGAGACCTCTTTGCCGCTGCGGAGATCGACCAGCTTGAAGCGCAGGCTTTTGGTCAGATAGGCCATCTCGCGGAAGCGATTGGAGAGCGTGCGGAAATTGAAATCAGTGGTGGTGAACAGCGTCTCGCCGGGCTTGAAGACAATCGTCGTGCCGGTGTCGGCGGCGTCGGCGACGGCCTTGACCGGCCCCTGCGGGGAGCCGAAGCGATACTCCTGGACCCAGAGCTTGCCGTTCTGGCGGATCTCGGCGCGCATCCACTCGGAGACCGCGTTGACCGCCGAGACGCCGACGCCGTGGAGGCCGCCGGAGACCTTGTAGCCCTCGGAGCCTTTGAACTTGCCGCCGGCGTGCAGCTCGGTGAGGGCCAGCTCAAGGGCCGAGCGCTTCTCGACCGGGTGCATGCCGGTCGGGATGCCGCGGCCGTTGTCGATCACGGCCACCGAGCCGTCCTCGCGCAGCTCGACGACGATCGTGTCGCAGTAGCCTGCCAGCGCCTCGTCGACCGAGTTATCGACCACCTCGTAGACCAGGTGGTGCAGGGCCGACGAATCATTGCCGCCCAGGTACATACCCATGTTCTCGCGGACAGCTTCCATGCCGCGCAGCATTTGGATCTGCGACGCATCGTACGTACTCTTTTGCACATTCGTTGTCATTGGTTAAACCTCGCTCCCAGGAGCCATGAATACGGGGCGCGTGCGGGCGAGCAGCGCCAGTCGATCCCGATAAAAGAGCATGCGGGCAGCGCTCAGGGCCGCCACCAGGGCGCCGTAGGCGGCGCTGGCGAGCAGCGTTCCCCACGGTGTGCTGAGCATGCCGCCCAGGAGAAAACGAAAGCCGTAGGTCAGCACGAAGACCGCGCCGACCAGCGCCAGCGCCGGCCAGGGCCGGGCGTGGACGATGTTGTAGCTGCGATAGGCCGCGACAAGCGGGCCGGGCTCATCGACCAGAATCGCCTCCACGCCGAACGAGGCGTAGACCCAGACCGCCAGCATGGCCGCCAGCCAGGCGGTGCCGAGGATCTGGGCGGCCAGCGGGCTGATCGCCAGCAGCCAGAGCGAGCAGAGCAGCGCCGGCAGGCCCAGCAGCAGCTGGACGCCCAGCACCAGCAGCAGATAGGCCCCGAGCTGCCATGCTGCCGGCAGGAGCCGCCGGAGCCAGGCGCGGCCCGCAGGCTGCTGGCGGATCGCGTCGGCCAGCGGCAGCAGGAACAGGCTGCTGGCTAGCAGGGCGGCCAGGTTGAGCCCGATCAGCAGCGGCGCCGCCTGCCAGCCCGCGAGGCTCAGGCCCGCCGGCGCGGTCAGGTTGGCGCTCAGCAGCGAGGGCATCAGCTGGGTTGCGACGCCGGCAGTGCGCAGATCATGCCCGCCGAGCGCCCCGATCGCGCCGGCAGCCTGCTCGCTTTGCGCGCCCGACGCGCCCATGAAGCGCAGCATGTCGCCCAGTGCCGCGCCGACCCAATCGGCCAGGCCCGGGGCGCTGAGCGGCGGCCCCCAGCGCAGCCAGCTGTCGATGAGCATTGGAATGATCAGCACCCACCAGCGCCGTAAAAAGACGCCGGCCCCTGCGTTCAGCGTATCGGCCAGGGACGGCGCGTTGGGTCGGTTTTGCGGCGTCGGTATGCGCTGTTTCATAGCCTCATTATACCACAGTTGAGCCTAAAATACGAACAAATGCGCTCATTTGTGCTTGAATCCGCCAGCTTCGCGGAGCCGGCCCGCAAGGGCGATATGCTATAATTTCGCCCTACCAACCACGCCTCATGAAAGGAGCGTTGCATGCTGACATACGAAACTGTGGTGACGGCCTTGCTAGGCGAGGCGGAGCGCGTGGGGCTGAATATTGTGTTCTCCCAGGAGCAGCTCGACCCGCATTCGCTGGTGCGCACCTTCACCATGAATTGCTATCCCTACGGCATGGAGCCCGACGGTGAGCTGTCGCCCTCGTCGACCCTCTCGTTCAGCTGGAGCGCCGCCCTTACTGCGCTGTCGGTCGCGGGCAGCGACGAGCTGTGCGATCTCTACCACGATCCCGACGAGGCCTGCGTCCATAGCGAGCTGGGCTGCGCCTACGAGGCGACGCTGGAGCTGACCGGCCTGTATGAGATCCCCTTCCCCCCCAGCCCGAACCAGCAATTCAACGACGCGGCGCGGGTCGCCAAGATTATGCAGGAGGCGTCGGCGAAGCTCACCGGCGACCGCCAGCCGCTGCCGATCGATATGAATGTCCACTTCACCAGCCGCTCCCAGCAAATCATCGCCAGGCTGTCGGTCCGCCAGGAGTGGGTGCTGGACGAGCAAATGCACGACGAAGGCGAGCTGCGCGAAAGCCTAGGCGGCATCTGCGCTGAGTTCGGCAATATGCTGCACGCGCTGCTGGACTACGAAGAGGCGCCGCGCTACCCGCTGAGCGAGGCCGCCCGCGCCGCCGAGCATGCCGAGGAACAGCCCGAGCCGGAGCGCGAATCGCGCCTCCACTCCCGCACCTACCTCAAGCCGCCCACCGCCTGAGCCGCTCGGCTCCGGATATGCGCGAGGCCGCCGATTCAGCAGGTGCTGATCCGGCGGCCTCGTCGTTGCAGGGAAGATTGGCCTACGCGCGCAAAGCCGCCGACAGCAGCTCCTCGACAATCTCGGTCGCCCGCGCAGGCTTGATGCAGCGCTCCTCGACCAGCTTCTGGGCGACGCGCTCAACCAGCGCCGGCGGCGCCCCGGCGCTCATCGCGATCTGGCGGGCGTGCAGGCCCATATGGCCGCGCTGGATGCCCTCGCAGGAGAGCGCCCGCAGCGCCGCCAGGTTCGAGGCCAGGCCAGCGCACGCGCAGACCTCGGCCAGCTCGCGGGCTGAGCGCACGTCCAGCAGCTTCAGGGCCGCCTGCGCTGTCGGATGAACCTTGACGGCGCCGCCGACGATCCCCACCGCCAGCGGCATTTCCAGCGTGCCGACCAGATTGCCGTGCTCGTCGCGCTCCCAGGTGGTGAGCGAGGTGTAGCGGCCGTCGCGGGCGGCGTAGGCGTGCGCCCCGGACTCGACCGCCCGCCAATCCTGGCCGGCGGCGATCAGCACCGGGTCGATGCCGTTGAGAATGCCCTTGTTGTGGGTCGTGGCGCGGTACGGATCCACTGCCGCGAAGGAGTAGGCCCAGAGAATGCCCTCGATCACATCCTCGCCGCGCATGCCGTCGCGGTCCAGCGAGCGGATGGGAATCACCGCGCGCGCCCGGGCCAGCCGCCGGTCAGTCAGATTGGACAGGATGCGCAGATAAGCTTGGCCGCGCGTGATCTCCTCCAGCCGCGGCGCTACGGCCTCGGCCATCGAATTGATCGCGTTGGCGCCCATCGCGTCGAGGCAGTCGATGACCAGGTGGACCACCAGCATCGGCCCCATCGGGCTGGACGGGAAGCTGTGGACCTCGATGTCCTTGGCGCCGCCGCCCAGAGCGACCAGCGAGGTGCTTTGGCGGTTGGCGATGCCGAGGATCTCCTCGCGGTGGGCCAGGATGTCGTGCTTGGCTCCTTCGGGGGCGCTGACGCCCACCAGTTGGATCTGGCCGATCATCAGCGAGGGGGTGGTGCTGGCCTGGAAGCCGCCGCCGTCGCGGGCGAGCTTGGCGGCGTAGGAGGCGCCGGCGACGATCGAGGGCTCCTCGACCGCCATCGGGATGAGCAGGTCGCGGCCGTTGATGCGGAAATTGGTGGCGATGCCGAGCGGCAGGCTGAAGGTGCCCACCACGTTTTCAATCATTTTGTCAGCCCGCTCGACAGAAAGGGCGCTGGCGCCGTGGAGCGCGCGCAGATCGTCGCTGTTCAGGCCGTCGAATGCGCCGACTGCCTGGAGCCGGTCGAACGGCGAGAGCTGGTAAAAGCCCTGGAGGCGTGAATTCTTCTCAGTCATAGTGTTGTTCCTTCCAGCAGAACCGCGATGAAGTGGCTGCGACTGGCGACTCTGCCAGTGTCCGGCGGGGACGTTGTGAGAAGTGTAGCAGATCGGCCCTCGCAAAGCCTGGGAAAAACCTGTCAAAAGCTCTCAGCCCACTGTCGGAACCCTTCCTGGCGCCGCCGGGGCGCCGGGCGCCTCGTGGTAGCATACGGCCGTAGCCAGTGAAAGGATGGTCCATGCTGCGGTTGATCCAACGAGCGCTGTTGACGGGCATCGCGGGGCTGCTGCTGACGGGATGCGCCGCCCAGCAGCAGCCGACGCCCGCCCGCCAGGCGCCTGCGAACACAACGAACACAATCCTCCAAGTGGCGGAGCTGCTTGACGGCCGCTACGACCAGGCGGCGGTGACGGTGATCGGCCCGGTCTGGCAGGCCGGAACGGAGGCGCGGCTGGTGGGGGGCCTGCTGCCGAACGGGGGCGGCGGGTTCGCGCCTGCTGCCGGCGCCGGCCCGGTGCTGATCGAAGGCGTGGAGCTGCGCGGCCTGCGTGCGGCGCCGCTCGGCGGCTACGGCGTTGCCCGGCTGAGCGGCACGGTCGGCGTGGGGGCGGACGGCGGGCGGCGGATTGTCGCCAGCGAGGCCAAGGTGCTTCAGCCGGTGGCCCTGGGGCTGGCCGAGCTGCTGGCGAACAGCGCGACGTACGAGGGGCAGGTGGTGGCGGTCGATGGGTCGCTGCTCGCCAATCAAAACTCGGCGCTGCTTGTGGATTCGATCGGCCCCGGCGGCGTGCCTGCTGGCGATTCGCAGCAGATCAAACTGGCGGAGCCGGCGCCTGGCGTGTCGATCTTGCGCGACGGCTCCGGGAGCAAAACCAGCGTCCGCCAGTCAGTCCGCGCCACCGGGCTGTGGCAAGCCAATCGACTGACCGTGTTCTGGATCGAGGCGCCCTAGGCGTCAGGGCGGGCCGAGCAGCGCTTCGGCGTCGCGCATCGTTTGGCTGCCGGGCAGCTGATCGGCGGCGTAGATCAAATCGGCGCTGGCCTCGTCGCGCCGGCCGAGGCGCCAGGCTGCGGCGCCGCGCAGATAGCGTAGCCGGGGATCGCCGGGGCTGCGCTCAAGCAGCGGGGCGAGGGCGCCGGCGACGGCTGCCGGATCCCCGCAGCGCAGCGCCAGCTCCGCCGCCAGCAGCCGGGCCGGCTGGTCGGCCGGGCTGTCAAAGGCGGCGACGGCATGGCGGCGCCCCTCGTCGCAAGTTTGCAGTCCCAAGGTCGCATAAAATTGGGCGGCCTGGAGCTGGTAGGTGCCCGAGATCGGCGCCTGTCGGATGGCCTGCTCGTAGTTTGCTTCGGCCAAATCGTAGTTATCGCCGGCCACCGCCAGCGCCGCCCAGGCCACGCTGGTGTCGGGGTTGCCGGGATCGAGCCCTTCGGCTGAAACGAGCGCCTGGCTGGCCAGGTCGAAGCGCTCCAGCTCAGCTGCGAGCAGCGCCTGGGTCCGGTAGAGCGCCGGCACATTGGGGAAGCGCTCGACGAGCGCGGCTATCTCGTCGAACGCGCCGGCGGGATCGCCCGCAGCCCAGCGCAGCCGGGCGGCTTCGTCGCCGGCCAGGGCGGCGAACTGGCTGTCGGCGGGGACGGCGAGCAACAGGGCGCGGGCGGCGTTGCCCAGCCCTTCGCTCGCCCAGAGGCGCGCCAGGGCCACCAGTCGCGAATCGGCAGGCTGCGGCGGAATCTGGGCCAGCGCGGCGGCGCCGGCTGCCAAGCGGGCAGGATTGACTGGCGGCACCGTCGCCGGCAGCCCCGGCAGCAGCAGCCCTCCCAATAGCTCTTGGGTGGCGGACGGCGCGTGGGTGACCGCCAGCTGCGCCGCCCGGTAGCCGGCCCAGGCATGCCATGCGCCATCCAGCGAGCCGGCGGCGTTGAGGAGGCCGGCGGCCTCGCCCAGCTCGCCGCGGCGCAGCGCCAGCTCGGCGCGCAGCACGTTGGCGCGCCCCTGGCCAAGGGATGAGACTGCGGCCCAGTTCGCCAGCGCCCCGGCTTCGTCGGCACGCTCAGCCTGACTCCAGCCGGCGAGCAACAGCGCCGGGTCGCGCTGCTCGCCGGGCGGCAGCGTGGCAACGAGCGGCGCCAGCAGCGGCCGCAGGCTGGCGGTTTCGCCGCGCACGCCTCGGGCGTTCGCGAGCGCCAGCAGCAGCGCCGGCTCGCGCTGGCCTTCGTCGTAGAGGCGCTGATAGCCGGCGAGCGCCGCGCGCCAGCGCCCCTCGAAGCGCGCCAGCTCGGCGCGCCGCCACGCATTGCGCTGATCGCCGCGCAGCGCCAGGACGACAATCCCGAGGGCCAGCAGCGCCGAGCCCCACAGCCTCGGATCAAGCAGGCCGGCGAGCCGCGTGCGGGCCGCGCCGCTCCGGAGCGACCTGCGGCCGCGCGGCTGCTCCGGCGGGGCCGGACGGTCGGCTGATTCCTCTGATCCCATCGCGTAGACTCCGACTATCGCGCTGCCGCGACCAAGCGGCGCAGGCGCATCCCAAGGCGCGGGTGGGGGCGCATGGGCTCGTTTGCCGCCGCTCCGCCGATGGACTATACTCACGCCGACAAGGATACCAGAAAGCAGGGGAGCGGCTATGCCAACGGCAGAGATCGGCATCATCGGCGGGAGCGGATTGTATGACATGGCCGCGCTGACCGAGCGCGAAGAATTGGAGCTGGAGACGCCCTTCGGCGCGCCGAGCGACTCGCTGCTGCTTGGCACGCTCGGCGGCAGGCGGATCGCCTTCGTGCCGCGCCACGGCCGCGGCCACCGGCTCACCCCCTCCGAGGTGCCGAGCCAGGCCAACATCTACGCCCTCAAATCGCTGGGCGTGACCCACGTCATCGGCGTCACGGCGGTTGGCAGCCTGCGCGAGGAGCTGGTCCCCGGCCATCTGGTCGTGCCCGACCAGGTCATCGACCGGACCAAGGGCGTGCGTCCGGCCTCGTTCTTCGGCGCGGGGCTGGTGGGCCATGTCTCCTTCGCCGATCCCGTCTGCCCGGACCTGGTTCGCCAGCTGGGCGCTGCGGCCGAGACCCACAGCGGCACGACAGTCCATCGCGGCGGCATCTACTGCTGCATGGAAGGGCCGCAGTTTTCGACCCGGGCCGAATCCGAGCTGTACCGCTCGTGGGGCTGTTCGGTGATCGGCATGACCTTGTTGCCGGAGGCCAAGCTGGCCCGCGAGGCCGAGCTGTGCTACGCCTCGCTCTCCCTGGTGACCGATTACGACTGCTGGTACCCCGAGCACGACAGCGTCACCGCTGCGATGGTGGTCGAGACGATCAAGCAGAACGTCGCCGCCGCCCAACAGACCATCCAGGGCCTGGTTGCCGGCATCGATCTGTCCCGCCCCTGCGCCTGCGGCAGCGCGGTGCAGCACGCGATCATGACCGCGCCGGATCGGATCGATCCCCAGACCCGCCAGCGACTGGAGCTGCTGGTCGGCCGCTATCTCTAGGGCGGCGGGTCGAGCGGGGCGATGTCGTCGCCTTGGAGCTGGGTCAGCACGCCGTTGACGTAGGTCGGATCGATGCCGAAGCGATGACCGCACAAGATGCCCAGCCCCTGCGAGCCGCGGCGGAATTCGCAGCCAAGGCAATCGTTGAAACGGGCTGGGCGATCATACAGGGTGCAGCGGTCGCCTTCCTTGCGATCGCTGCCGAAGGTGATAAGCCTGGGCGGCGCGGCTAAGGGGCTGTTGCTGTCTTTGAACAGCTCGCGGGCGGCTTTGCGGCGCATTGGTTTCCTCCACACGGCGAAGTTCGGGCGCGATCCACAGCTGGCGGCCGTCGGTTGCGATCTCGATTGTGCCATGGAGCCGTTCGTGGAGCAACTGGCGCTCGGCGCCGCCGCGCTGGAACATCGAGCGCGGCTGCTCCTGCTCGATTGGCAGCTCTCCGTAAACCACGACCCCGGCGCTGAGCCGCTCGCTGATCAGCCGGTCGTCGGCGCGGCTCCAGGGCCACCAGAGCAGGTCGGCGGGACGGGCCTCCGCCAGCAGCCAGGCCGCCTGGCGGTCGTCGGGAGCCGGCGCCAATACCCCGCTCCAATCGCCGAAGCGCAGCCGCAGGGCCATGCCAGCCTCTCCGTCCGCCGGCTCCAGGATTTCGATCTCCAGCCCATCAACGATGATTCGTTCGCCGGCGGCGCCGAGCGCCACGGGGGCGGACTGGTCGGCGAGCGCCTGGCGCAGCGCCGAAGCCTGGGCGCCCTGCTCCAGCGGCGCGGTCAGCGCCTGGCTGATCTGGTAGCGGCGGGCGAGGGCCAGCGCGCCGGGCAGCCGCTCGCCGTCGGCCCTGGTGAGGATCAGTAGATCGATCGAGCGCCGCCAGAACGGCAGGTAGCCGCCGACCAGCTCCGCCATGCCGACCGCGTCGGCCCCGCCGTCGATCACGACCGCGTGGCCGTTCGGCGTCAGCGCCAGCAGCGCGTCGCCGCGCAGGGCCGGGAAGATCAGATGCAGCCGGCCGTCGGGCCGGGTCTGCCAAAAGTTCCAGCCGCCGCCGCCCGCCAAGACCAGGCCTAGCGCCAGCGCCAGCCGCACCGCCCGCCGCTCCCACCATTGAGCCCATCGTTCCATGCGCACCTCCGGATTGCATCACACCAGGTATAGATGCAATCCGGCGGCGAATTTCCCATGGCCGGCGCCAATCAGTTTCAGATTGGCGCCGGCGCGCTTGGGGCTAGGCGCTGTTGCGGGCGTTGAGGGCGATGACTTCGATCTCGACCCGGACATCGCGCGGCAGGCGGGCGACCTGGACGGTCGAGCGCGCCGGCGGGTTGGACGGGAAATACTCGGCGTAGACGCCGTTGACGGTGCTGAAGTCGTTCATATCGGCCAGGAAGATCGTCGTTTTGACCACCTGGTCGAACGAGCTGCCGGCGGCCGCCAGGACCGCGCGGACATTCTCAAGCACCCGGCGGGTCTGCTCGACGACGCCGCCCTCGACGATGTCGCCGGTGGCCGGGTCGAGCGGGATCTGGCCGGAGCAGAAGACCAGGCCGTCGATGGCGATGGCCTGCGAGTAGGGGCCGATCGCCCCGGGAGCCTCGGTCGTGCTGATGACTTCGCGCTGCATCGCGCCTCCTTGTTCAATCAACTAAAAGCTTACCAGCCGTCGGCGCCGACCGCAGCCTCAAGGTGGTTGAGGCGCAGGAGGGCGCCGGCCCGGTCCAGCGCGATCGCGATCACGTCGATGCGGTACGGCCCGGGCCAGGGCGCGCCAGCGAGCCGGCGCGCCTCCAGGTAGGATTCCGTCAGCAGGGCCAGGCGCCGCTGTTTGGCGGGCGTGACCGACTCTTCGGCGCTGCCGCGGGCGTCGCCGCGCCGGGCGCGCACCTCGACGATCACCAGGGTTTCGCCCCAGGCCGCCACCACGTCGATCTCGCCGCGCGCGCAGCGCCAGCCCCGCGCCACGATCTCATAGCCGGCCCGCTCAAGGTAGTCGGCGGCGAAGCGCTCGCCCCAGGCCCCGAGCTGGCGGCGGCTATCAGCCACGCTTGACGTTGAACGCGCTCCAGCCGGCGTAGCGCGCCATGCCCTCCAGCTCCTCCTCGATCCGGAGCAGCTGGTTGTACTTGGCGACGCGGTCGGTGCGGGCCGGGGCGCCGGTCTTGATCTGGCCGGCGTTGGTGGCCACGACCAGGTCGGCGATCGTCACATCCTCGCTCTCGCCGGAGCGGTGGCTGACAATCGCGGTCCAGCCGGCGCGCTGGGCCATCTGGATGGCGGCCAGGGTTTCCGTCAGGGTGCCGATCTGGTTGAGCTTGATCAGGATGCTGTTGGCGGCCTGCTCTTTGATCGCCCGGCTCAGCCGCTCGACATTCGTCACCAGCAGATCGTCGCCGACCAGCTGGACCCGGTCGCCGATCCGCTCGCGCAGCAGCTTCCAGGCGCCCCAGTCGTCCTCGTGCAGGCCGTCTTCGATCGAGATGATCGGGTATTTCTGGGCCATGTTCGCCCAATACTCGACCATCTCCTCCGAGGAGAGGACCCGCTTCTCGCGGGCCAGATTGTAGGCGCCGTTCTCGTAGATCTCGCTGCACGCCGGATCGAGCGCCAGCATGACGTCAGTCCCGGGCTTGTAGCCGGCCTTCTGGATGGCCTCGACGATGAGCTCCAGCGCAGCTTCGTTGCTGGGCAGCGACGGCGCGAAGCCGCCCTCGTCGCCGGTGTTGGTGTTCAGGCCGCGATCGTGGAGCACTTTTTTGAGCGCCTGGTAGATTTCGGCGCCCCAGCGCAAGCCCTCGCGGAACGACTCGGCGCCGACCGGCATGACCATGAACTCTTGGAAATCGGTGCTGTCCTGAGCGTGCTTGCCGCCGTTGAGGATGTTCATCATCGGCACCGGCAGGGTGTGGCCGAAGACGCCGCCCAGGTAGCGGTAGAGCGGCAGGCCGACCGAGGCCGCCGCCGCCTTGGCGACCGCCAGCGAGACGCCGAGGATGGCGTTCGCGCCGATTTTGCCCTTGTTGGGGCTGCCGTCCAGCGCGATCAGCGCCTGGTCGACGGCGATCTGGTCCAGGGCCTCGATGCCCTCGATGGCTTCCGCGATGTCTTCGTTGACGTGGGTCACCGCCTTAAGCACACCCTTGCCGCCGTAGCGGGCCTTGTCGCCGTCGCGCAGCTCCACCGCCTCGTGGGCGCCGGTCGACGCGCCCGAGGGCACGATCGCCCGGGCCAGCGTCCCGTCGTCCAATCCGATATCGACCTCAACGGTGGGGTTGCCGCGGCTGTCCAGCACCTCGCGGCCCCGAACGTGCGAAATCAGCGCCATTACGTTCTCCTTAATGACGAAAGCTGTCGGCGCCCATCATACCAAAGATTGGGGGCCAGGGGTCAGGGGTCAGGCCGGATCGAATCGCCGCGAGCGCATCCCAGAGTCATACGTGGCCCCAGGAACTGCCCGCCTTTTCGCGGTTTGGCCTGATCCCTGATCCCTGACCCCTATTTTCTTCCGTCCGGCCTGACCCCTGGCCCCTGATTCCGCGCTCACCACTCCAGTCGCTCCCGCCCTTGGAAGAAGCCGCCGGTCGGGCCGCCGTCGGGCAGGGTGGCGAGCCAGACGACGGTGTCGGCGCCTTCGGCGACGCTGAGCGAGGCGCCGGGGCCGCCCATTGCGGTCCGCACCCAGCCGGGGCAGCAGGCGTTGACCAGGATGCCGCTGCGCATGGTCGCGCTGGCCAGGACGCTGGTCACGGCGTTGAGCGCAGTTTTCGACACCCGGTAGGCCAGCGAGCCGCCGCCCATCCCGTTGAGCTGGCCCATCTCCGAGGAGACGTTGACGATCCTGCCGTAGCCGTGGCGCCGCATCAGCGGGACGAGGGCCTGGCACAGCGCCAGCGGCCCGAGCGTGTTAACCTCCAGGGTCCGCCGCACGATGTCGAGGCCGACCGCCAGCGGGTCGATCTCCTCGTCCAGCAGGACGCCGGCGTTGTTGACCAACACATCCAGCCGCCCGCGCCGGCGCTCGATCCGCCCGGCCAGCTCGGCGACGCTGGCGGCGTCCGTCACCTCCAGCGGCTCATGGTCGGCGGCCAGCCCCTCAGCCCGCATGGCCGCCGCCAGCGCCTCGCCGCTGCCGTCGCGGCTGGTCATAAGGACTTTCAGGCCCAGCTTCGCCAGCTGGCGGGCTGTCTCCAGGCCGATCCCGCGGTTGGACCCGGTCACCAGCGCCACACGTTCGCCCATCGGCGGCCTCCTGCTTGTTTAGATGCAATCGGGGTGGTGGTTTTCCCATGGATTTTAGGGATCAGGGGTCAGGGATCAGGCCGGATCGAATCGTCGCGAGCGTATTCCAGAGTCATACGAGGCCCCGCGAACTGCCCGCCTTTTCGTGGTTCGGTCTGACCCCTTATCCCTGATCCCCGACTCCTAAACCGCATGGCTCAACGTCAGCAGCGTGATGTCATCGGCCTGGGGCGCCTCGCCGACGAAGGTCATGATCGCCTCGCGGACCTGCTCCAGCAGCGAAGTTGCGTCGTTGTAGCCGCCCTGGCGCAGCACGAACTCGAGGTGGGCGTCGTCGAAGACATCGCCGTGGATGTTGAAGGCCTCGGTGGCGCCGTCAGTGAAGCCGAGCAGGATCTCGCTGGCGCCGAGCTTGGTGGTGACAGGCGGGAAATCCAGGCCGCCCATGATGCCGATCGGCAGATTGGAGGCGGGCAGATCGCGGATCTCGCCGGTGGCCATGTCGATGATCAGCGGCGGGTTGTGGCCGGCATTGACATAGGTCAGCGCGGCGCTCTTGGGATCGAAAATCGCGTAGAACAGGGTCGTGAACATATTGCTGGCGCCGTGTTCGATCGAAATATAGTCGTTGACGATCTTCATCACGCTGCCGATCAGCTCGGACGGATCAAGCGCGTCTTCGGACCGGCGCGCGAGGGTCTGCGAGGTCGAGCGCAGCAGCGAGCGGGTCAGGGCTACGAACAAGGCGGCGGGCACGCCCTTGCCGCAGGCGTCGGCGACCACCAGCCCCACCAGGCCGCCGTCCAGCTCGATCACATCGTAGAAGTCGCCGCCGACCTCCAGCGCCCCCTGGTTGAAGGCCGCGATCTGCCAGCCGCTGGGCTGCTGGATGCTCGGCGGCAGGAAGAAGCGGTGGATCTGGCGGGCGATCGCCAGCTCGCGCTCGATTCGCTCCAGGCGCAGCAGTTCGCCCTGGGCGGCCTTGAGATCGTTGTAGGCCCGGGCCAGCTCGATGTTTTTCAGCTCCAGGCCGTGGATCATCTGGGCGGTGGAGGAGCGGAGGCGGGCGGTGCCGCCGCGCAGCAGGGCCATGGCGGTTTTGGGATTGGCGTGCATCAGCGTCATAAACTCGGCCTCGGTGATCCGCAACAGCGTGGCCTCGGTGCGGGCGATGACGCTGGCGGCGCGCGGCGTGTTGTCGATCAGCGCCATCTCGCCGATGATTCTGCCGGGCAGGCAGCGCTCCAGCAGCATCGTCTCGTCGCCGATCTGCTTGACGACTTCCAGCTCGCCGGCGACGACGATAAAGCACTCGGCGCCGACCTCGCCCTCTTTCATCAGGAAGGCGTCGGGCGCCAGGCGCTGGTGGTGGGCGGTCTCGACCAGCCGCGACAGGATCTCGACCTGCACGCCGTCGAACAGCGGCAGGCGGCCGAGGAACTCGACCAGCGGCGAGTTGGCATGCAGCGTTTTGCCCTTGGTGACGATCAGCTCGTTCCAGCCGGTCTCGGGATCGTGGCGGTACTCCAGGCTGTCGGCCATCTCGCGGACCAGGAACACGCCCAGGCCGCCGACGGTCCGATCCGCCACGCTGGCGCTCAGGTCGGGCACGGCGGCCTCCTCGGGGCTGAACGGCTCGCCCCGGTCGCGGATCTTGAGCGTGAGCAGCGTGTCGCTGATCGAGCAGAGGATTTGCAGCGGGCCGCCCTGGTCTTTGTAGCTGTATTTGATGATATTGGTGACGATCTCCTCGACCACCAGGCCGAGGACGAAGGCCTGCTCGGCGGTCAGGTCGTAGGATTGCTCGATCTCGGCGGTGAAGTCGGTCAGGGTTGGCAGATTCTCCCAGCGGGCGTCGACTTCGATGGCGTGGTTGTGGGTGGTCGCTGTCATAGGTGCTCCTCCGGATGGGGTCTCGCCACCCCCCGCCCTCCTGCCGGAGGGAGCGCAAGGGGGCATTGCCCCCTTGCAACCCCCGATATCGCGCCGTTGCGACCGATCAGGGCCGGTGGTGTTGGGCTTGCACTCCGCTGTAGTCGGGCGTGGGCCTTGTCGCGCCGGGTCGGTTTCCGGGCGCGTTTGGGCTGATGGGCTAGCTGGCTGTTTTTAGGCTCCCGGGATTTCGGTCAGGGCGGATTCGACGCTGCTGACGAGGGATTCATCGCGCAGCATGCGCTTGATGGCCTCGATGTGCGGGTACATCACGGTGTCGGCCTCGATAAACGGGACAGACTGGCGGATGTGCGCGAAGGCGATGCCGGTTCCTTCGCCGAGCCGGGGCGTGTCGCCGCTTCCGCCGGCCTCGCGGCGGCGCAGATCGATCGCCTGGGCGGCGCAGAGCGCTTCGCATGCAATGATACCACGCACGTTTTCCAACATCTCAAGCGCCTGGCGGGCGGCGGTCGGCCCGAGGCTGACGTGATCCTCCTGGTTGGCGGAGGTTGGGATGCTGTCGGCGGCGGCCGGGTGGACCAGGACTTTGTTCTCGCTGGCGAGGGCGGCGGCGGTGTACTGGACCAACATCAGGCCCGAGTGGAGGCCGCCGTGGGCGATCAGGAACGGCGGCAGCAGCCCGCCGTTGCAGGAGGTGTCGACCAGCCGGGCGATCCGCCGCTCGCTGATGTTGCCTAGCTCGCACAGCGCCAGCTTGAGCAGATCCATCGCCAGGGCCAGCGGCTCGCCGTGGAAATTGCCGCCCGAGATCGCCTCGTAGGGGCCGTCAGGCTCGTCAAGGCTGGCTGGCAGGATCAGCGGGTTGTCGGTGGCGCTGTTCAGCTCGATCTCGACCGCCCAGTGGCCGTAGAGCGCGGCGTCGCGGACCGGGCCGTGGACCTGGGGCACGCAGCGCAGCGAGTAGGCGTCCTGGACCTTGTGCGGGCCGTGGTTGAAGCCGGGCACGCCGTCGCCGCCGCCCTGATGCAGCTGGGCGCGGGTCTGGGGATCGGCGTGGCCGGTTCCTTGCGATGGATAAAGCAGCTCGCTGCCGCGCAGCATGCGCCTGGTGTAGGCGGCGGCGTCGATCTGGCGCGGGTGGGGCCGCACGGCGTGGATGCGCGGGTCGAGGGCGGTCGGGATGGCCGCCAGCGCCTCCATCGAGAGCGTGGCGGTCAGATCGGCGGCGTGGCAGAGCTGTTCGGCGTCGTGGACCGCCAGGGCCGCCAGGCCGCTGAGCAGCGCCGTGCCGTTGGTGAGGGCCAGCCCCTCCTTCGCCTCCAGCACCAGCGGCTCCATCCCCAGCAGCGCCAGCGCCTCGGCGCCGCTGATCATCTCGGCGCTGCCCGGGCGCAGGGCCTCGCCCATGCCCAGCAGCACCAGCGCCACGTGGGCCAGCGGGGCCAGGTCGCCGCTCGCGCCCAGCGAGCCCTGGCAGGGCACGACCGGGATGATGTCGGCGTTGAGCAGCGCCAGCAGCGCCTCGACCACCAGCGGCCGGATGCCGGAGTAGCCCTTGGCCAGCGTGTTGGCCCGCACCAGCAGCATCGCCCGCACGATGTCGCGGCTCAGCGGCGCGCCGACCCCGGTCGCGTGGCTCATCACGATGTTCCGCTGCAATTCGCGCACCTGATCCGGCGGGATGACCCGGTCCTGGAAGTGGCCGAAGCCGGTGGTGATGCCGTAGACGATCGCCCCGTCGGCCACGAATTGCTCCACCGCCGCCCGGGAGCGGCCCATCCGCTCGTAGGCCTGCGGCGCGATGCCGACCCTCGTCGCCGGCGTCCGCGCCACCAGCACCACGTCATCTATCGTCAAACGCTCGCCGTCGAGCAGCAGATCGCTCATGGATCAGTGTCCTTTCGTTTGGTTGCTCAGATGGGGCTATTTGTACCACACAATGGGGGATCAGGGGTCAGGGATCGGGGATCAGGCCGGATCGAATCACTGCGAGCGCAACCGAGGCCCGGTCCGGCTGCGACAATTTTTGAAGCCGCGCCGCAGACCGGGATCCGCTCGCCGCCATGCCATCCGGCCTGACCCCTGGCCCCTGATCCCTCCTGTTTGACGCCCCCCGCCGCCGGCGCTATACTTCCGCCAGTTTCGACAGTTTTATCCGATGAAACTCCGGGAGGCAGGCGATGGCAGACGCAGTGACGGGCGCGGTGCAGGTAGTCATGGCCTTGCTGCTGCTGGGCGGCGGCCTCTGGTTCGAGCGCCTGCGCCGCCAGACCGGCGAGTAGTTTCCCGCCCCGCGCAGCCCTCTCCGCCGGGCTCGGATGGCTGATCCGGCCCCTGACCGGCGGCCCTCTCCGCTTGCTTCTGTCCCGCCGCGAATCGTGATACCATTGCACCGTCGAGTGAGGGCGGTGCGCTATGTCTGTGAGCTTTGTCGATCCGAGATATTTGTGGCTGCTGCTGGCGCTGGCGCCGGTTGTCGCGCTTGGGTGGGGCGGGCAGCGCCTCGCCACCTTGCGGCGCGGCCTGTCGCTGGCGCTGCGCGTGCTGCTGCTGGCGGCGCTGGCCGGCGGATTGGCCGGCGCGCAGCTTGTCAGCCCGGTGCGCGACCTGACGACGATTTTCCTGCTGGATGTGTCGGACTCAGTCTCGCCTAACCAGCGGGCGGCCCAGGAGCAGTTCGTCGCCGAGGCCCTGCGCGCCATGCCCGACGGCGATCGCGCCGCGATCGTGGTCTTCGGCGAGAACGCGGTGATCGAGCGGCTGCCGTCGGCCGGTCGCACGCTTGGCCAGCTCCAGTCGGTGCCGGTCGTGGCCCGCACCAACATCGAGGACGCCCTGCGCCTCGGCCTGACGCTGTTCCCGGCCGACACCCAGAAGCGGCTGGTGCTGCTCTCGGACGGCGGCGAGAACAGCGGCCGCGCGCTGACAGCCCTGCGCCTGGCCCAGTCCCGCGATGTCGCCATCGATGTCGTGCAGACGTCGCTGGCCGCCGGCGCCGAGGTGGCGCTGACCAGCCTGGAGACGGTCACCCAGGCCCGCGACGGCCAGGAAATCCAGCTCGTCGCCAACGTGGAGAGCAGCGTGGCCCAGCCCGGCACCGTCCGCTTCCTGGTCGATCAGCAAATCGTCGGCGAGACGCCGGTCCAGATCCCCGCCGGCTCCTCGAGCTACACCAGCACAATCATCCTCAACGCCCCCGGCTACCATCAAGTCACCGCCCAGATCGTCCCCAGCGACGATATCCGCAAGCAGAACAACGAAGCCAGCGCGCTGATCAATATTCTCGGCCCGCCCCAGGTGCTGATTGTCGCCGGCGCGCCGGAAGACGGCCGCAACCTGGCCGACGCGCTGCGGGCGGCCCGCCTGGTGCCGGTGGTCGTGACGCCGGATGCGATCCCGACCACGCTGGGCGGCCTGGCGGACTATCAGGCGGTGGTGATCGCCAATGTCAACGCCCGCAACCTGCCCGACGAGACTCAGCGCACGCTCCAATCGTTCGTGCGCGACCTGGGCCGCGGCCTGGTGATGATCGGCGGCGACCAGAGCTACGGCATCGGCGGCTACACCGGCACGCCGATCGAGGAGATGCTGCCGGTCGACATGCAGCTGCGCAACCGCGAGAAATTCCCGCCGGTCAGCGTGGCGGTGGTCTTCGATATCTCCGGCAGCATGGGCGAGATGGTCGGCGGGCGCCAGAAGGTCGAGCTGGCCGCCGAGGGCGCGGCGCGGGTCGCCCAGCTGCTGCGCGACTTCGACGAGATTTCGGTCCTGCCCTTCGATGGCAGGGCCCAGAATCCCTACGGCCCGGTGCCCGGCACCGAGCGCGAGACGGCGGTCGAGGAGATCCTGGCCCGCGGCGTGGTCGGCGGCGGCGGCATCGATGTCTTCCCCGCGCTCCGCGACGCCGGCGACATGCTCAAAGGCCGCACGCTGCCCATCCGCCATATCATCCTGCTGGCGGACGGCTCGGACTCCCAATCGCAGGAGGGCGCCGTCCAGCTGGCCGAGCGCCAGCGCGGCCTGGGCATCACCACCAGCGTGGTGGCGGTGGGCAACGGCGGCGACGTGCCGTTCCTGCGCAACGTGGCCGCAGCCGGCGGCGGGCGCTTCTTCCTGGTCGAGGACGCCTCCCAGCTGCCCGACATCGTGCTGGAGGAGGGCCAGCTGGCCTTCGCGCCGTACTTGGTTGAGGAGACGTTCCTGCCATCGCTTGGCAATGACAGCCCCATCCTGGCCGATCTGCTTGACGAAAACTGGCCGCAGATCCACGGCTACAACGGCACCGAGCCCAAGGACAACGCCCAGGTCGCGCTTTACGCCCTCGACGAGGCGCCGCTGCTGGCTCAGTGGCAGTACGGCTTGGGCCGCACCGTGGCTTGGACCAGCGATTTCAAAGGCAAATGGGGCCGCGATCTGGTGGTCTGGGACCAGTTCCCGCGCTTGGCGGCCCAGACGGTTGGCTGGACGCTGCCGGTGGTCAGCAACGACAACATCGGCGTCAGCACCGCGTTTGTCGGCTCCGAGATCGAGGTGACGGTCTACGCCCGCGACCCGAGCGACCTGCCGCTGACCGGCCACGCCGTGACGGTCGATGTGGTCGGCGCCGACGGCGTGGTGCGCCAGGCGACGCTGCGCGAGATCGGCGCCGGCGTCTACCAGGGCCGGGTGGCGAGCCCCGAGACCGGGACCTATTTCCTCCAGCTCGGCGGCGCTGACGCCGGCGGCAGGCCGGTCTTCCAGCGCTCGGCTGGCGTGATTGTGCCCTACTCGCCCGAATACCGCCAGGGCCAGGCGAACCCGGCCCTGGTCGCCGCGATCGCCGCCGAGGCCGGCGGCAGGGTGATCGAGCAGCCAGCCGCCGCCTTCGACCACACGCTGCGGGCGGTGCGGCGGGCGACGCCCGTCCATTTTGGCCTGTTGCTGCTGGCGTTGCTGCTGCTGCCGCTGGACATTGCGGTGCGCCGCCTGCGGCTGGGCAAGCTGGGCGAGCTGCGCCTGGGCCGGCGCAAGGCCGCTCCCACCGAGCCGCAGCTGGCAGGCCTGGCCGCCGCCAAGCA
>DASWWB010000597.1:0-1905 GCA_036406115.1 Herpetosiphonaceae bacterium | reverse complement strand
ACCGGAAGGATGACAGGCTGCGGGCGGCGGGATGATTGCGGGCGTGCCAGCTTATTTGAGAAACCAAAACTCCGCTTCGAGCCGCTGCTTGCTCGTCTCATTGGAGCAGACCAGAAAAAGCCTGACGAAGACCGAGTTATCTTCCAGCGGGCCATAATCCCGATCACGCACGTTACCTGCGACTCTTGCGAGAAACTTGACCCCTTTGACGAGAAAGGCGATCGCCACATCGTTGGCGAACGGCCAGATGATGTCGGCGGCGGCAACGCCCAATCCGAGCAAGCCGCCGAACACAGAGTCGTCGAGGGAATCCCAATTACTCCTAATGCCAGGAGGATAATCATAGTGCGGATCTAGCGGAAGCGAGCGGCTCACCGCGTCAAAAAACCGCCGCTGGTCGTTGGCGATGCGCCCGTCGGCGGTTTCGAGGACAAACCGCTTCTTGGCAAGCTGGCCCAGGGCTTTCATCTGTTCCAGTTCCGCGACGGTCACGCACCGCAGGAACCGCTCGTCTTGGCTGGTCATCGTTTCCTCCGTCAAGCTGGCGGCAGCAGCTCGCGGGCGCGGGCGGCGGCCTGGGTCCGGGTGCGGACCTGGAGTTTCTGGAAAATATGCAGGAGATGGGTTTTGACCGTCGGCAGGCTGATCGTGAGCGCGTCGGCGATCTGCTGATTGGTGGCGCCGTCGAGCAGCAGGCGCAGCACCTCGACCTCGCGGGCCGAGAGCGTCTCGCCGGTCTGTGGGTCGCGCAGCGGGCGCGGGCCGGCGCCGGCGCCCAGCAGCCGCAGCAGGGCGACGGCGAGCGGGCCGCCGACGCCCTGCTGGGCCGCCAGCCGCAGCAGCGGGATCATGGAACGGCCTTCGCGCAGCACGAGGCCGAGCCGCTGCTCGCGGGCGCACTCCTCCAGCGCCGGGCCCAGCGCCGCCAGGGCCTCGCGCTGCCGGCCGCGCCGCAGGTAAAACTGGGCCAGCGCCAGCCGGGCGCTGCCGAAAATCAAGGTCGTCCCGCCGGCGATCTGCTCGATCATCACCGCCTGGTGCAGGGCCTGCTCGGCCTCCTCGAAGCGCTCGCCGGCCAGCGCCAGCAATCCGCGCAGCAGCATCACCAGGAACGGCAGGGCCGGCACGCTACCCGGGTCGAGCGCGACCAGTCGCTCATAGACCAGCTGCGCCTCGGCGGGCCGGCCCTGAAGCAGCCGCGCCCGGGCCAGGTTGCTGAGCGCCCCGGCAACCAGCGGCGCCGCGATCGATCCCTGCTCGATCCGCGCCAGCGCGTCGGCGAAGCAGGCGTCGGCCTCGGCGCCATGGCCGCAGGCCAGATGGACCATCCCCAGCAGCGAGGGCAGCAATACCTCCAGGTGCGGCAGCGCGCCGCCGAGCCGCCGGGCCAGGCTCCGCGCCCGCTCGCCGGCCGCGATGCTGCGCTCCAAATCGCCGCGCCAGAGCGCGATGATCGCCCGATGGGCGTCGAGGGCGATCTCGGCCGGGCCGGGCGGGAAGCCGCCAGGACCAACCGGCCAGGCCTCGGCGCCGCGCACCAGCCGCTCCAGCCGCTCCAGCCCGCCGGGCAGGCCGGCGATCATCGTCAGATTGGCGTATTTGACCAGCTGCGCGTAGGCCGCCGGGTCGCCCAGCCGCTCGCAGAGCGCCAGCGCCTGATCGAAACTCTGCTGGGCCAGCGGCCACTGGCGCCGCACAAACGCCAGCCGCGAGCGGCCGAGCAGCAGCGCCACCTGGGCCGACGGCGGGATCGCGCCGGCGACCGCCAGCCCCTCATCCACCAGCCGCCCGCTGCGCTCGAAATCGCCGCCCAGAAAGGCCATGGCCGCCAGCTCGGCCAGCACCGCCCCGCGCCCGGCGTCGTCGCCGGCGGCGGCGAAGCCGGCCAGCGCCGTCGCCAGGGCC
>DASWWB010000596.1:0-6215 GCA_036406115.1 Herpetosiphonaceae bacterium | reverse complement strand
AAGACCAGCGGGATGATTAGGGCGCTGGCGGCGAGCACCGCGACCAGGGCCATCAGCGAGCCATGGGCCAGCGCGCGGCCCTTGATCTGGCGGCCCAGGTAGATGCCGCCGAACACCGGCACGATGCCGGCGAAAAGCTGGAGCGAGCTGCCGCCGAACCAGAGGACTGCCGTCCACAGCACGCCGGTCAGCGCGCCGGCGATCAGGATGGTCCGCCACAGCAGCGGCTCGCGGGTTTTCGTCTCGCCCTGGCCGGCATCGGCTTTGGGCTCATTGAGAGTCTGTGCAGCCATAAGTCAGATTTAGTCCTTTATCAGCGAGATTGTCGGCTCAGCGTCCATCAGCTCCTCGACCGCTTCGCGGAGCTTGCCCAGATCGCTGAATGAGCGGTACACGGAGGCGAAGCGGATGTAGGCAACCTCGTCAAGCTCGCGCAGCCTGGCCATCAGCAGTTCGCCGATCAGCGAGCTGGGCGCCTCGGGCGCCTCGTGGGCCATCAGCGCGGTCTCGACCTCGGTGACCAGCTGCTCCAGGGCCTCGGCCGGCACCGGGCGCTTGTAGGTGGCGATCCGCAGGCCGCGCATGAGCTTCTCGCGCTCGTAGGGCTCGCGGTCGCCGTTCTTTTTCACCACGGTGACATTGACTGACTCGACCCGCTCGTAGGTGGTAAAGCGCCGGTCGCAATGCTTGCACCGGCGGCGGCGGCGAATGGTTTCGCCGTTGTCAAGTTCGCGGGTGTCGATCACCGCGCTTTCGTGTTGGCAGTAGGGGCAGCGCACTTGTCACCTGTCGGCGCCGTTGCGGACGGCGCTCATCGCTCATGGCCCCATTATACCACAGGCGCCCCGCCGGGCCGGGATCGAGGATGAGGGATCAGGGGCCAGGGGTCAGGGGTCAGACAGATGTAGTGGCGCTTCCCGGCAGACAAGCGACGCCATCCAGCGCCAAGCTCGGCCTGACCCCTGATCCCTGATCCCCTAAATCTCCACCCCCAGCACATTGGCGACGGTGAAAATATCCTTGTCGCCGCGCCCGGAGAGATTGACCAGGATGATCTTGTCGGGGCCCATGGTCGGCGCCAGGCGGACCGCCTCGGCGATTGCGTGCGAGGATTCGAGCGCCGGGATGATGCCCTCGGTGCGGCAAAGCTGCTGGAAGGCGGCCAGCGCCTCCTCGTCGGTGGCCGAGACATAGAAGGCGCGCTCGTCGTCGTGGAGCAGGGCGTGCTCGGGGCCGACCGCCGCGTAGTCCAGGCCGGCGGAGATGCTGTGGGTCTGGGCGATCTGGCCGTCGCTGTCTTGCAGGACGTAGGATCGGGTGCCCTGGAAGACGCCGAGCCTGCCGCCGGCGAAGCGCGCCGCGTGCCTGCCGCTCTCGATCCCGTGGCCGCCGGCCTCGACGCCGCGCAGCTCGACGCTCTCATCCTCCAGGAAGGGATGGAAGATGCCGATGGCGTTGGAGCCGCCGCCGACGCAGGCGACGATCACATCCGGCAGCCGCCCCGCCGCCGCCACGATCTGCTCGCGGGCCTCGCGGCCGATCACGCTCTGGAAATCGCGCACCATCAGCGGGTAGGGGTGCGGGCCGAGCGCCGAGCCGAGCAGATAGTAGGAATCGGGATTGGTGACCCAGTCGCGCATGGCCTCGTTGACCGCGTCCTTGAGGGTTTGCGAGCCGGTGCTGACGCCGCGCACCTCGGCGCCGAGCAGGCGCATGCGGAAGACATTCGGCTGCTGGCGGGCCATGTCCTCGGTGCCCATGTAGACCACGCACTCCAGGCCGAGCAGCGCGCAGACCGCCGCCGTCGCCACGCCGTGCTGGCCGGCGCCGGTCTCGGCGATGATCCGCCGCTTGCCCATGCGCTTGGCGAGCAGCCCCTGGCCCAGCGCGTTGTTGATCTTGTGGGCGCCGGTGTGGGCCAGATCCTCGCGCTTGAGCCAGATCTGGGCGCCGCCGCACTCGGCGGTCAGGCGGCCGGCGAAGGTCAGGGCGGTCGGCCGGCCGGTGTAGGTGCGGTGGAGATGGGCCAGCTCGTCCTGGAACGCCGGGTCCTCGCGGACGGCGAAGTAGGCGGCGGTGAGTTCGTCAATCGCGGCGACCAGGGTTTCGGGCACGTAGCGGCCGCCGAAGGCGCCGAAGCGGCCGCTGAGCTGGTCGGCGGGGAGCTGTTCAGTCATGGCGTTTCCTCTAATCGGTCTAGCGAATCCAGTACCATCCGAAGGGTGTCAAGCGTGACCGGCTTGGCGATGACGGCGTCGACGCCGCGGGCGCGCGCCTCGTCCTGGCCAATCTGGAAGCCCCAGCCGGTGATCAGCACCACCGCCAGCGACGGCGCGATCTCGCGCGCCTGGCGGGCCACCTCCCAGCCGTTCAGCTCGGGCATGCCCAGGTCGGTCAGCACCAGGTCGAACTGGCCGGGCTGGGCGCGCAGCAGTTCGAGCGCCGCCCGCCCGCTGCCCGCCGAGGTCACGATCTGATCGTGGGTTTGCAGCATCCTGGCGACGACCAGCCGGGTGTCGTCGTCGTCGTCCACCACCAGCACCCGCCGCACGGCGATCGGCCGCGGCGGCGCCGCCGGCTCGTGGGCGGCGGGCTCGGGCGCGTCTGGGTCCAGCGGCAGGCTGATGGTGAAGGTCGTGCCCGTCCCGGGCGCGCTGACGAAGCGCAGGTCGCCGCCGTGGCGCTTGATTGTGTTGAAGCTCACCGCCAGTCCCAGGCCGAGGCCGGTCGCGCCCTTAGTGCTGATAAACGGCGTGAACAGGGTTTTTTGCAGCTCCGGCGCGATGCCCACGCCGGTGTCGCTCAGCGCCAGCTCCACCCGGTCCGCCAGCTCGCGCGACTCCAGGGTGAGCGTGCCGCCCTGGGGCATGGCGTCGAAGGCGTTCAGCAGCAGATTGACCAGCACCTCCCGCAGCTCGGTCGGATTGGCCGTCACATCCGGCAGCGCGCCCAGGTCCTGCACGATCTCGAACGGCGGGTATTTGGTGCCGCGCCGCCAGCGGTGGCGGGTCAGGATCAGCGCCTCCTTTGCCAGATCGTTGAGGTTGACGAGCTGGCGGGTTTCGGCGGATTTGTTGCGGGCGAACTCATGGAGCCGGCGCACGCTCTGGGCGCCGTCGCGGGCCGCCTGGTTGATCTGGGTCAGCGAATCCCGGCGCTCCGGATCTTCCTCATCTAGCAGCAGCAGCTCGACGTTGCCGAGGATGCCCGTCAGCATGTTGTTGAAATCGTGGGCCATGCCCGACGCCAGCTCGCCCAGGGTCCGGAGGCGGGTCGCCCGCAGCAGTTCGTTTTGGGCGCTCTGGGCCTCGGCCAGGGCCTGCTCGCGCTGGTGGAAAATCCGCACGGTGTTGATCGACTGGGCCAGGTGCGGCGCGAGCCGGTCCAGCACCCGCTGGTGGTAGGGGTTGAAGGGCCGGAGATGGTGGCTGTGGACGCTCAGCACGCCCAGCAGGTCGGCGTTGAGCATCAGCGGCACGGCGCACAGCGACTCGTAGCCGCGATTTTGGTAGAACTCGACGAAACGCGGATGGGGCGCGAGCTGCTGGGGCTGGGTCTGGAAAATCCGCACCTCGCGGGTGGCCGCCAGCAGGCCGACGAAATCGCCGATCATCTCGGGGCTTGGCGGCGGCTCGGCGCCCGGGTGCTGGGCCGCCACTCGCAGCGCGCCGCCCTCGGCGTCCTGGAGCACCAGCGTCAGCAGCTGGATGGGCATGTGCGGCGCCAGGTGGCTGGCCAGCCGCTCCAGCAGCGCCTCCAGCGACAGATCGGCGCTGATGTGGCGGGTGATGGTGTTGATCAGCCGCAGGATCGCGTACAGCCTGGCGTTGTCAAGCGCCTGCTCCGCCAATCGGCACAGCTCCATGATCGGCTCGCTGGCGGCGATGCTCCCCGGCTGCTCGACATACAGCGTCAGCAGCGCGAGGGTCTCGTCGCCCATGGCCAGGGCGTAGGTGGTGCTGGCCAGGGAGATGGGTCCGTAGGCTGGGGTGGCGGCCATATGCAGCGGCGTTTCGGGCGGCTGCATGGGCAGGTCGACCGTGCCTTCGCGGACCAGCGAGCGCACGGTGCCGTCGCCGCTGCGCACCAGGTCGCAGATCTGCTCGGTGCTGAGCTGATAGACCAGCTGCGCCGCCCGCGTGCCCGGCACGACGACGAAGCTCAATTCCATCAGCCGCTCCAGCACGGTCTCGACATGCAGGCTCGCCGACAGCTCCTGGGAGCAATGGCGCAGCAGGTCGGCCATCGCCCGCCGCTGGTGGAGATCGGTGACCAGCTGGGCGTGCTCCAGCGCCAGCGCCAGCTGGTCCGCCACCATCTCGATGATCTCCTGGTCTTCGGCGGTGAAGGCCCGGGGCTCCCGGTCGCTGATCGAAAGCACGCCGACGACCTGTTCGCCGACCAGCAGCGGCACGCTCAGCTCCGCGCCGAACTCGACTGACAGCGGGTTTTGGACGTACAGCGGGTCGCTGGCGGTGTCGGCGGCGTAGTAGCCGGCGCCGGTCGCGGCGACATGGCCGAAAATCCCCCGGTTGGCAGGGTGGGTGAAGCTCGCGGCGTCGGGCAGCAGGTCGTCGTTGAGGAAACAGGCCTGGAGCCGGAACATCGGCGTCGGCGAGCCCTGCCCTTCGAGGGTGAAGACGGAGACGCAGCGGTAGTGGAAAAGATCGTGCAGCTGGCGCACCAGCGCCTCCAGCAGCAGCCGCGGCTCGGTGTGGCCCAGCATCATCCTGGTGACGGTGTGGATGGTTTGCAGCGATTTGGCGCGGCGCTGGGCGTCGCCGGCCATGTTCGTGACCGCCGCCGTGCGCTCCAGTACGGTCCGCGAGAGCGTGGCCCGCTCGTACTCCAGCTCCGTGCCCCGCTGCTGGGCGATCTTGAGCGCGCCGGCCAAGTTCGAGGTCAGCAGCCAGGTGGCCATGGCCTGCATAAACAGCGCTACCAGGTGGATGGCGTTGAAGATGTAGGGATTGAAGCTGCCCGCCGGCCGGATCGTGATCAGTCCGAAGCGATCGTTGAGGACCAAGGCCAGGTAGCAGAGCCCCGCCGCGACCGCCGCGCCGAAGATGGCCCGCGGATTGAGCAAGAAGCCGCTGGTGACGACCGGCAGCAGGTAGATGACCGAGACCGGGCTGAGCGCGCCGCCGAAAAAGTAGGCGATGACGGTGATGGTGATCAGCGACAGCCCCAGCCAGACCAGGCTGACCATCCGGTAGAAACCGCGCTGCTCCAGCACCCAGAGCGCCGGCAGCACCGCCAGGACCGTCATATTGAACAGGCTGGTCGGCTGGAACGGCGGATTGTTGCCGCCGAGCAGCCAGCTCACCAGGTCGCTGAGCGGCCCGCTGATGGTGACGATGGCGCTGAGCAACAGGACATAACGAAAGACACGCCGTGATTGGTGAGCTGGTGGCAGGGGCGCGGCGTTCATCATAGCGGCCTCTATGGCGCGACGGCGAGGAATTCGCCGACCACCCAGCCGGTGAGCGATGGCGTTTGCACTTCCCACCAAATGCGGCCCTCCGCGTCCTGCGGCCCGCCGACGATCGTTACGGCGGCGCCGTTGGGCAGCGAGCCGAGCCGGTCACCGTCGGTGGTCGGCCGCGAGCGGACCCGCAGCGGGTCGCCGCCGGTCGCCACGGTCGCCGCGCCGCCCACTTGCAGGTCGGAGGCGGCGGTCGGGGCGGCGGTCGGCCCCTCGGTCGCGATGGTGAAGGGGAAGGTCGGCGTGGGGATGGCCAGCGTCGCCGTGACGACCAGCGGCGTCGAGGTCGCCTGGCTGGCGAGCAGGCCGCGGTCGCGGGCCACCCAACCCGCGCTGGCGCCCAGGATGCCGATCAGCGCCACCGAGATGATCAGCGGCGCGCGGCTGCGGCGGGACGGCCCGTTGATGCCGTCATCGTAGCCGCGTTTGTAGTCGTGATAGGTGTGGTAGAACAGCTGGTTGAGTTCGCCGTTCTCTGCGTCGCGGCGACCCTGTTCATAGTACGTGCTGGGCATCGCACGTCTCCTGTTGCCAAACGCCATGCGCTAGCATTGTAGCACAGCGCGCGAGGGCGGTCTGCTTCTTCGGGGACTGGGGATCGGGGATCGGGGACTACGTGTGCTTTTTTGTCCATCAAAGACGAATGTTGGCGGTCAATCGATTCACGGTCCCCTCTCTCGTTTAATCCGCCTCTCGTCCCCGATCCCCAGTCCCCGATCCCCAGTCCCCG
>DASWWB010000595.1:0-1982 GCA_036406115.1 Herpetosiphonaceae bacterium | reverse complement strand
GGACGAGGTCCATCTGCTGGCCTTTGACTCGCCGGCAGGCTTCGCCGGCTTCCGCGCCGATCCCGAGCTGGCGGCCGCCCTGCCGCTGCGCGACGCGGCGGTCCGCGAGGCCCGCATCTATCCCCTGCGCGACCTCCCGCTGGCGGCGTACCTGGGCGATGGGTAGGCAGACTCCCTGTCGATGATTCGGCGGGCGGCCATGAACCTGCCCCGCCCGCCGCGAATCATGACTCCGAGCGCGTCCGGCCCAGCAGCGGTCGGGAGCCGCCCGCGAGTTGACGCCCCGGCGAGCGGCGCTACAATGGCGGCCGGCGCGTGATTGACAGAGGAGCGCATGGACGATTTAACCGATCAGCGGCAGCTCTACGCCGCCTGCGGGCGGGACGGCAGCCCCGAGCAGGCGCGGGCCTTCGAGCTGCTCTGGCAGCAGATGTACCGCATCGCCTACGCCATGCTGCGGGCGGCCCCCGACGGCGACGCCCTGGCCGCCGACTGCGCCCAGCTGGCGCTGATCAAGCTCCACCGCAACCTGGGCCAGTGCCGCCAGCCCGAGGCGGTCCGCGAGTGGGCGGGCCAGATTGTCCGCCGCACCGTCCTGGATGAGCTGCGCCGCCCGGCCCAGCGCCGCCGCGCCAATCTGCCCGACGACGACGATCACCTGCCTTGGCTGGCGGCCCCGGAGCTGCTGGAAACCAGCGACGACCTGGCGGCCCTGCTGCGCGAGGTCGTCGAGCGCGGGCCGCTCAGCGCCCGCTCGCGGCGGGTCGTCGCCGGCCGCTATTTCGCCGAGCAGCCCGACGAAGCGCTGGCCCGCGCCGAAAGCGAGCTGGCCGGCCAGCAGGTCCTGCCCAGCCACATCCAGGTCACCAGGGCCAAGAATCTGGCGGCGCTGCGCCGCGATCCGGCGCTGCTGGAGCGGTTGCGCGAGCTGCTGGATTGACAAGCGGGCGCTGAGACGATCAGACTGCGCCCCAAACCGGGAGGATGGCCATGATTATCAGCCAGGCGATGGCGTGGCGCCAATTCAGCATCGCGATCGACGCGCTGGGCGACGCGCTGCGCGCCTGCCCTGACGACCTGTGGGAGCAGCCGCTCTGGGCCGACGAGTCGGACCAGTGGGTGGCCGCCGGCTTCGCGGCCTTCTGGTACCTGGGCTACCACGCGCTGTTTTGGCTCGACCTTTACCTGACCGGCGCCGAGGAGGGCTTCGCGCCGCCGGCGCCGTTCGATCTGGTGGAGATGAACGAGGGCGAGGCGCTGCCGCGGGTCTATCGCCGCGACGAGCTG
The DNA here is from genome assembly GCA_036406115.1 of Herpetosiphonaceae bacterium. Taxonomy (GTDB): domain Bacteria; phylum Chloroflexota; class Chloroflexia; order Chloroflexales; family Herpetosiphonaceae; genus DASWWB01. The sequence continues at coordinate 695 of DASWWB010000595.1, read as the reverse complement.
CTCGGCTACCTCGCGCACTGCCGCCGCCGCTGCCAGGAGACCATCGAGGCGCTGACACCCGAGAGCGCCGGCCGAATCTGCCGTTTCGCCTGGGGCGAGCTGCCCTTCGGCGAGCTGCTGCTGTACACGATGCGCCATGTCCAGGAGCACGCCGCCCAGCTCCATCTGTTCCTGAGCCAGCGGGCGGAGCGCGAGCCGCCAGCTGCCTGAGCGCCGGCGCCAGGTTGGGGAAAGATTAACACCCCGGGCGCCGTCGTGTATCAAAGACCCGCCGCCACGCATGAGAGGTGCCTATGGACAGCGACACTCCCACCCCGGCCCAGGCGCAGCGACTCGCCCGCGTGTTGCTGGAGCCCGCCGCCCCGCCCGCCTGCGCCGCCTGCCTCGACGAGCTCGAAGCCTACGTCGACGGCCAGCTCGCAGGCCAGCCAGCCCCGGAGCGCTTCCCGCGCACGGCCGCCCACCTGGACGCCTGCGTGGATTGCTCGATCGCCTACGCCATGCTCTACGAGCTGCGGCTCCAGGGCGCGCTCCTCCCGGAGCCGCCGGCCATCCCCGCCCCCGACCTCCGGTTCCTGCCCGGCGCCCGGCCGACCCTGGCCCAGGCGGCGCGGGCGGCCCTCAGCGCCCAGGCCGGGCGGCTGCGGCTGGCATTCAGCGCCCTGCTGCTTGAGCTGGCGGCGCCCGCCGGGCCG
>DASWWB010000594.1:0-6870 GCA_036406115.1 Herpetosiphonaceae bacterium | reverse complement strand
GGCGGCGCTGTCCTCCGGCTTCATCTACTGCGTCGCCCTGGCCGGCGTGACCGGGGCGCGGGCGCAGCTGTCGGATCAGCTCGGGCCGTTCCTGGAGCGGGTGCGGGCCGCCAGCGACCTGCCCCGGGCGGTCGGCTTCGGCATTTCGCGGCCGGAGCACGTGGCGCGGGTGGCGGCCATGGCCGAGGGCGCGATCGTGGCCAGCGCGCTGCTGGACCACATCGGGGCGCTGCCGGCGGCGGAGCGGGCCGAGGGGGCGCGCTCGTTCGTGGCGGCCATGCGGGCGGCCGCGGCGAAAGCTGATTGAATCAGCGTGCTGCAATCGTGTATACTAGAGCATCCCCATCATCGAGGCTCTCGCTGAGAGAAAGCATCAGGAGGTTCTATGCGCATTGGTTCCAAGCTCTGGAGGACGCTGGCGCTGGCGTTCGCGCTGGCGCTGCTGCTGCCGCTGGTCGCGGCGCCGCCCGCCACCCAAGCCGCCGATCCCCCCACCTACTACAAGGAAACCGGCCACTACCTGGGCGGCGCCTTCCGCGATTACTGGCAGCAAAAGGGCGGCCTGTATGTCTTCGGCTTCCCCATCACCGAAGAATATGTGGCGGCCAACGGCCGGGTCACCCAGTATTTCGAGCGCGCGCGCTTCGAGCTTTTCCCGGAGTACGCCAACACGCCGTACCTGGTCCAGCTCGGCCTGCTCGGCATCGAGTCCACCGCCGGCCGCGTCTTCCCCCAGTCGCCGCCCCGGGCCAATGACGCCAACCACCGCTATTTTCCCGAGACCCACCACCTGGTGATGTGGGGCTTCAAGACGATCTGGGAGACGCGCGGCGGCCTGGCGATGTTCGGCTATCCGATCAGCGAGGAGATGATGGAGATCCTCCCCGCCGACGGCAAGTGGCACGTCGTCCAGTATTTCGAGCGCGCGCGCTTCGAGTATTGGCCCAACTTCAAGCCCGGCGAGCGGGTGCTGATCAGCGACCTGGGCCGGCGCCAGGCCCCGCGCGAGCTGATGCCGCCGCTGCCGCCCGGCTCGCCGCCCGGCACGGTGCCGCCTGGCACGACGCCGGTCCCAGGCCAGCCCGGCGCGCCGACCGCCCCGCCGAATGTCAACGCCACCGTGACGCCGCCCTCCGGCCCGCAGGGCACCGAGTTCGCCTTCAACGCCTCCGGCTTCGAGCCGGGCGAGGATGTCTCGCTCTGGGCCACCGCGCCCGACCAGGCGGTGCTGCCGGCGAACTTCGTCCCGGTCGCCGATGATGACGGCACGCTGACCAGCTCGGAGATCGGCTTCGGCTCCGATGGCAGCACCCCGACCGGCGTCTGGGCGATCACGGCCCAGGGCAACCGCTCCGGCAAGGTGGCGATCGGCTACTTCGTTATCACCGGCAACGCCCCGCCGCCGCCGCCCGCGCCGCCGACCACGCCCGGCCTGCCCGAGAACAAGAACGCCCGCACCGAGCCCCGCGAAGGCCCGCCCGGCACGACCTTCTACTTCTTCGCCGACGGCTTCGTGCCCGGCGAGCAGGTGGCGGTCACGCTGCTCAACGAGCAGGGCCAGATCATCGCCAACGTGCTCCAGGGCCCGGCCGACCAGAACGGCTCGATCGACTACGCCGGGATCCACCTGCGCACCAACAGCCAGACCCCGCCCGGCCTGTACCGGATGTACGCCCAGAGCGAGAGCGCCCGCGAGGCCTACGCCTGGCTGCGCGTCACCAAGCCCAACAACGCCAGCCTCAGCAACCCGCTGACCGCCAAGGGCCCCTCGGTCAAGCGCAGCGAGCCCGAGTTCGGCCTCGGCGGCAACTTCAACAAATAGCCGCCGGCCATTGACGCTTCCTACCGCAGGCATTGAGCCTGCGGTAGTGCTTTAACCGCCATCATCGCCTATAATACCGCCCAACGCACTGTTTGAAAGGAGAACTGTCGAATGGCTCATCGTGTGACCCTGATTCGGGGTGACGGCACCGGACCCGAGCTGGCCGAAGCAACCCGGCGCGTCCTGGAGGCCACTGGCGTGGCCTTCGAGTGGGACGTTCAAGAGGCCGGTGTCGATATTATGGAAACCCTCGGCACACCCCTGCCCGACTCGGTCCTTGAGTCGATCCGCTCGACCAAGGTGGCGCTCAAGGCCCCGATCACCACGCCCGTCGGCACCGGCTTCCGCTCGGTCAACGTGGCGATCCGCAAGGAGCTGGACCTGTACGCCTGCGTCCGCCCCTGCAAAACCTACCAGGGCGTCCGCTCGCGCTTCCAGGACGTGGACCTGGTGATTGTCCGCGAGAACACCGAGGACCTGTACGCCGGCATCGAGTTCGAGCGCGGCCAGGACGAGACCGCCGAGCTGCGCGAGTGGCTCATCAGCAAGCGGCCCAAGGCTGTGATCAAAGAGCCGGTCGGCATCTCGATCAAGCCGATCAGCGTGCCGGGCGCCGAGCGGATCGTCCGCTTCGCCTTCGAGTACGCCCGCGCCAACGGCCGCCGCAAGGTGACCGCGGTCCACAAGGCCAACATCATGAAGTTCAGCGACGGCCTGTTCCTGGAGGTCGCCCGCGAGGTCGCCAACCAGTACCCGGACATCGAGTTCGACGATCGGATCGTCGACAACATGTGCATGCAGCTGGTCCAGAAGCCCGAGCTGTACGACGTGCTGGTCCTCCCCAATCTCTACGGCGACATCCTCAGCGACCTCTGCGCCGGCATGGTCGGCGGCCTGGGCGTGGCCCCGGGCGGCAACATCGGCGAGCTGGGCGCGGTCTTCGAGGCGACCCACGGCTCGGCGCCCAAGTACAAGAACCTGAACAAGGTCAATCCGACCGCCCTCATCCTCTCCGGCGAGCTGATGCTGCGCCACCTGGGCGAGACCGACGCCGCCAACCGGCTCAATCGCGCCGTGTCGGAGATCATCGCCGAGGGCAAGCAGGTCACCTACGACATGAAGGACAACCGCGACGACCCGACCGCCGTCGGCACGGCGGAGATGGCCGACGCGATCATCGCCAAGCTCCAGGCCTAGCCTTCCGGCGGCCACTGTCCCGGCCGGGGCGCGCATATCCGCCGCGCCCCGGCCGTCGCGCGCAAGGAAAACGCCCATGGCCCAAGATGTGTCGCTCGCCCCGGCCGCGCTGGCCCTGATCGCCCGCCTCGGCGGCCAGGCGCCGGTCGCGCCGCCCGCAGATCCCGCCCAGGTCAACGGCCACTCCGTCCCGGCGCCGCTGCGCCAGCTGCTGGCCGTCGCCTGGCCCGACGCCACCTTCGCCAGCAGCCCCCGGGCCGCCGGCCGCTCGGTCTGGCTGGTTCGCTTCGGCCTCGGCTTCTGGATCGATCCCGCCGAGATCCGCGTCGCCGATCGCGGCGCCCGCCCGCTCTACGGCATCGGCCAGACCGACGGCGGCAATTATCTCCTGGCGATCGACCTCGCGGACCCCGAGCCAGCCGACCCGCTGATCTACCAGCTCGATCACGATGACGCCGATCAGACACTCGGTGGCGTCAGGCTCTCGGCGTTCCTGCGCGACCTGCGGGCCGAGCCCGCGCCGCGTTGAACCGGATGGCCGGCGGCGGGATGGTTAAGGCTGATTGATTCGGATGAGGTTGCATGGCACAGATTGTTGAAACAAGCGCCCCGGCAGCCGCCAGGGTGCGCGAATTCGCCGCCGCCGTCGGCGCGAACGTGGCCAAGGTGATGGTCGGCAAGGCCGCCGAGGTCGAGCTGCTGCTGGTGGCGCTCCTGGCCGAGGGCCACGTGCTGCTGGAGGATGTGCCGGGCGTCGGCAAAACCACGCTGATCCGCGCCCTGGCCCGCTCGCTGGACTGCCAGTTCCGCCGCGTGCAGTTCACCCCCGACTTGCTGCCCTCCGACGTGACCGGCCTGTCGTTCTTCAACCAGAAACACAGCGAGTTCGAGTTCCGCCCGGGGCCGATCTTCGCCCAGATCGTCCTGGCCGATGAGATCAACCGGGCCACGCCGCGCGCCCAGTCGGCGCTGCTGGAGGCGATGCAGGAGCGCACGGTCACGCTGGACGGCGAGACCCGCCGCCTGCCCCGGCCGTTCCTGGTGCTGGCGACCCAGAACCCGGTCGAGCTTGAGGGCACCTTCCCGCTGCCGGAGGCCCAGCTCGACCGCTTCCTGCTCAAGCTGGAGCTGGGCTACCCCTCGGCCGCCGAGGAGGAGGCGATGGTGCTGCGCTTCGAGCGCGAGGATCCGTTCGACGCGCTGGCGCCGGTCGTCGGCGCGGCCCAGGTGTCCGAGCTGCAACAGCTGACGCGGACGATCGAGCTTGGCGCCGCCGTGCGCGGCTATCTGGTCGCCCTGACCCGGGCCACCCGCGAGCTTGACGAGCTGGAGCTGGGCGCCAGCCCGCGCGGCTCGCTGGCGCTGGCGCGCGGCGCCCAAGCCCTGGCGGCGCTGCGCGGGCGCGGCTTCGTGCTGCCCGACGATGTCAAGGCGCTGGTCCAGGCGGTGCTCGGCCACCGGCTGATCCTGACACCCGAGGCCCGGATGCGCGGCCTCACCGCCGCCGGGCTGCTGCGCGATGTGCTGGCGCGGGTCCCGGTGCCGGTCGAGGATCTCTGATGTTTTCGCCGCCGATCATCCGGCTGCTGCTGGCGGGGCTGGCGGCCAGCCTGGTCCTGCGCCAGCCGGTGACGACGCTGCTGCTGGCGCTGGTGCTGCTCACGATCGCGCTGGCCCATAGCTGGCGCCGGCTGGCGCTGCGGCGGGTCGAGGTCAGCGTGAGCCTCAGCCGCGAGCGGGCCTTTCCCGGCGATCCGGTCGAGCTGGCGCTGCGGCTGGTCAACCGCAAGCCGCTGCCGCTCACGTTCGTCGAGCTGATCGAGCAGCTGCCCAAAGGCCTGCGCGTCGAAAACACGCGCCTCGCCAGCCACGGCGAGCAGCGCTTCCCCGCCATCCGCCAGGTTACGGCGCTCGGCTGGTACGAGGCCCAGACCTGGCGCTACACGCTGCGGGCCGGGCGCGGCGTCCATCGCTTCGGCCCGGCCCATCTGCGCTCCGGCGATCCGTTCGGCATGCTGCGCGACGAGCGCCAGCTGCCCGAGTCGGCCCGGCTGATCGTCTACCCGCGGCTGCTGGCTGAGCGCGAGCTGGGCTTCCCGCTGCGGCGGCTGATCGGCGACCTGCGCAAGCGCCAGCATCTTCTCAGCGACCCGGTGCGCACGATCGGCATCCGCGACTACCACCGGGATGATCCGCTCAAACAGGTCCACTGGAGCGCCACCGCCCGCCGCGGCCAGCTCCAGACCCGGGTCTTCGAGCCGACGAGCGCGCTGGATTTGCTCTGCATCGTCGATGTCGACACCTTCGCCCACGTGGCGGAGGGGATCTGGCGCGAGCAATTCGAGTGGATGCTCAGCCTGGCGGCGACCGTCGCCCGCCAGCTGGCAGGCGCGGGCCACAGCGTCGGCTTCTGGACCAACGGCGCCAGCGCCGAGCGCAAGCTGCTGGTCCGCCTGCCGCCCAGCGGCCACCCCCAGCAGCTCACCCGCATCCTGGAGACACTGGCAGCGCTGACGCCCTACTCGATCGCGCCGCTCGGCAAGCTGCTCAAGCAAGCGCCGCCCCAGCTCGCCCCCGGCACGACGCTGCTGCTGATCGCCGCGACCTGGAGCGCCGACACCCAGGCCGCCCTGGAGCGGCTGCGCCAGCGCGGCCACCCGGCGCTGGTGGTCTTCGCCGGCGCGACGGCGCCGACCCTGGCCGGCGGCACGGTCTACCACGCGCCGTTCCGCCCCGGCATGGGGCCCGGCGCATTGCCGGAGGATGACGAATGAGCGGCGGAATCCTGCGCGGGACGCGGCTGCTGGCGCTGGCGACGATGCAAGTCGCGCTGGTCACGGCGATTCTCTACGCCCTCGGCGCGGCCGGCGGCGGGACCCAGCCGGCGCGCTGGCCGGAGCTGGCGGCGCTGATGCTGGCGGCGCTGGCGGCGGATCGGCTGCTCGCCAAGCAGCCCGCCGGCCTGCGGCAGGCGGTCCGGGCCCTGGCCGGCGCGCCGCTCGTCTTGCTGCTGCTGAAATCAATGCTTGGCGGCGGATTGGCGCCGGGCGCCGGCTGGGACCGGCTGCTCGACACGCGCCTGCGCTCCGCCCAGGAGCTGGTGTTCTGCGCGCTCGGGCTGATCGTGATCCTCCGCCGCGCGGCGACGCTGCCCGCGCTCCACGGCCTCGATCTAGCCAATCTGTTCAAGCGCCAAGTTCTGATTCTGGCGGGCGTCCTGCTGTGCGCCCCGCTGCTCGAATCCGATCTGACCGCGCCGGCGGCCCAGGCTACGCTCGGCGGCTATGTGCTGGCCTTTGTCGCCGGCGCGCTGGCGGCGATTGTGCTGGGGCAGCTGCCGCCGGCCCTCGGCGCCGCCAAGCAACGGCGGATCGCGGCGGGCGGGCTGCTGCCGGCCGCGCTGATCATCGCCGCAGCCGCCGCCATGACCTCGGCGGTCTCGCCTGGCATGCGCGGGCTGGTCGTCGCCGCGCTCGGCGGGCTGCGCAATCTGCTGCTCGTGCCAATCGCCCTGCTCGGCCTGATCGCCGGCGCCATCAGCCGCTTTTTCATCGCGCTCGCGCCGCGCCGCGCCGATCTCACGCCCATCCCCACGCCGACGCCGGGACCCGAAGGCGCCGCGCTGCCGCCGCAAATGCTGGAGCCGCTGCCGCCGATGCCGACCCCGCCCTGGGTCACCGCGCTCAGCTACAGCCTGACGATCCTGCTGCTGCTCGTCGGCGCCTGGCTCGCGCTGCGCTGGCTCAAGCAGCGCGAGCCCGCCGCAGAGGAACCGGCCGGCGAGCGCGAGTCGGTCTGGTCCTGGCGGCAGCTCGGCGCTGATCTGCGCGGCCTGGCGGCGGGTCTCGGCG
>DASWWB010000593.1:0-2335 GCA_036406115.1 Herpetosiphonaceae bacterium | reverse complement strand
TCGATTTCAACCTCGGCGGGCCATTCGGTTGTGGTGCGGCGCGGGGTCACAGGCGCTCAGGAGTGCTGATTGATCGTCTGATGGACGAAGGCGAGCAGATCGCGGCGGCGCACCACGCCGAGCAGCTGGTCGCCGTCGGTGACCGGCAGCTGCTCGAAGCGGCGGGCGATCAGCTCGTGGAACGCGGCCTTGGCCGGATCGCTGGCCCGCAGCACCGGCAGCTCGCTGGACGGGATCATCACATCGCCGACCAGCATTTTGCTCCACTGGCTGTAGGTGAAGGGCCGCAGATTGCGGACCGTGACCATGCCCAGCAGCCGCTCGGACTGGACCACCGGGTAGCCCTGCTCGGTCTGGCCCAGCAGGTATTGGCCGACGAAGATATCGAGCGTCAGCTGGGGCGAGACCGTGCGGAACGTCCGCAGCATGATATCGCCGATCGAAATCCTCGTCAGGGCGTAGTGGAGGGCGGTTTGCAGGTACGAGCTGACCGCCGCCCGTTCCATCATCCAGCCGATCGTGCCCAGCACCAGGCCGGCGCCCAGATCGGCGCTGATCGCGACGACGACCGCCAGCCCCATCAGGCCGGCGCCGAGCAGGCGGCCGATCCAGGCGGCGCTGTGGGTGGCGCGCAGCATATCGTCGTGGAGGAACCAGAGCAGCGCCCGCAGGATGCGCCCGCCGTCGAGCGGGAAGCTGGGCAGCAGATTGAAGACCGCGATGATCGCGTTGCAGCCGGCCAGGACCAGCCAGAGCATCCGCACCGCGCCGCCGCTGGCGAGCGCTAGCCCGCCGCTGGCCAGGGCGATCGCCAGGCTCGCCGCCGGGCCGGCCAGGGCGATTTTCAGCTCGTGGCCGGGCGTCTCGGCCTCGGAGCGCATCTTGGTCATGCCGCCGGTGAGGAACAGCGTGATCGCCTCGACCTCGATGCCGAGCCGCCGCGCCATGACTGCGTGGCCCAGCTCATGCAGCAGCGCCGAGAACAGCAGCAGCAGCGTCGTGATCAGCGCCAGCTGGGTCGCGGCCGGCGGCTCGGCGTGGGCCGCGAACAGCCGGCGCAGCATGGAGAAGGCGAACACGAACAGCACCAGCCAGCTCAGGTGCAGGCGGATCGGCACGCCGAGCATCCTGCCGACGGGCAGGCCGCCCCATAAGCTCGGCAGCCGGCGCCGCTGCTCGCCGGCGCTGTTCGCGCGCTCCCGCTCCATCAGTGCGCGCCGCTCGTCCGCAGCTCGCCGGCGATTTCCTGGATCTCATCCTCGCTGTGGACATCGCAGGCCATCGGCAGCTGGCGCTTCCAGATCGTGCTGGAGGTCACTTTGAAGCCGTAGCGGGCGTACAGGCGGGCCGCGCCCTTGTTGCCGTCGCGCACGTCGAGCTGGATTGAGGTGCAGCCCTTGCCCTCGGCGCGCTGGCAGGCGTAGTCGAGCAGCTTGGTGCCGATCCCCTGGCCGCGGGCCGACGGGACCAGATAGAAGTCTTCGAGATAGGCGTAGGGCGCGGCGGCCCAGGTCGAGAGCCGGTAGTTGATCTGGATGCAGCCGACGGCTTCGTCTTCGTTCGGCCCGCGCTCGGCGAGCACGAAATCGCTGAAGCCGGTCGAGAGCATCGCCACCAGGATATCTTCAAGCTCCTGGGGATCCGGCGGCGCGGCGCCCTCTTCTTCGGCGAGCGCCCGGATCAGCGGGACCAGAATCGGCGCGTCCTCGGGGCTTGTGATCAGGCGCACCGCAAACTCGGTTTCAAATGTACTCATGCAGTCCTCTGTTGCGAGATGGCGCGGAAAGCGCCGGGTGTGCCGAAATTATACCACCGGCTGGGGAGAATGGGACGGAGCCGTCAGTCGTCAGTCATCAGTCGTCAGGGGAGACTTCGGCCATTGGAGAGGCATTCTCGGATAATCGATATCCCCAGGCTGCGCCGGAAACCTTAAGCCAGGTCCCGACGACTGATGACTGACGACTCACCTCGTTTGACGCCCATCCCGTTGCGCCGTATCCTTGCGCCAATCGCGAGATTCTGGAGGCGACATGACAGCACTCATTGTTCACGGCGGGGCGTGGGATATTCCGGACGGCGATGTCGAAGCCCACCAGGCGGGCTGCCTGGCGGCGCTGGCGGCGGGCTGGGCGGTGCTGGCGGCGGGCGGCGCGGCGCTGGACGCGGTCGAGGCCGCCGTGCGCGTGCTGGAGGACGATCCCACTTTCGACGCCGGCGTCGGCTCGTTCCTCAATGCGATCGGCGAGGTCGAGCTGGACGCGGCGATCATCGACGGCAACACCATGCTGTCGGGGGCCGTCGCGGCGGTCCAGCGCGTCCGCCACCCGATCAGCGT
>DASWWB010000592.1:0-2695 GCA_036406115.1 Herpetosiphonaceae bacterium | reverse complement strand
GGCGGTCTGGCGCTCGGCGCGCACCAGGCCGCGGTCCACGCCGGACAGCCCCAGCGCGTCCACGCCGCCCGCCGTCAGCGCCGCGACCAGCCTGGTGCTGACGGCGCCGCACAGGACCATCGTCGCCGCCTGGAGCGCGGTCGGATCGGTGTAGCGCAGCCCGTCGACAAAGCGCGGCTCGCCGCCCAGCGCCGCCTGGAGCTGGCCGATCTCCTTGCCGCCGCCGTGGACGATGATCGGCAGCTCGGCGGCGCCCAGGCCGGCGACCGTCGCCACCAGCTTGGCCAGCCAGGCCGGATCGTCGATGTCGTTGCCCCCGAACTTGATCACGCGGGGGGCGTAATGGGCGGTGTCGCTCATAGCAGCCCCTGGGTCTCGGGCAGGCCGAACATCAGATTCATATTCTGGATGGCCTGGCCGGCGGCGCCTTTGAGCAGATTGTCAATCGACGCCTCGACAATCAGCAGCCCCGGCTGGGCCAGGGTGAGGCTGATCGCGCACTGGTTGGTGTGCGCGGTGTGCGACAGAGCAGCCAGCGTGCCGTCGGGCAGCAGGTTGACGAAGGGCTCGCCGGCATAGGCGGCCTCGTAGCGGCCCCGGATCTCCGCCAGGCTCAGCTCGGGGCTGATCCGGGCGTAGATGGTGCTGAGGATGCCGCGCTGCACCGGCAGCAGATGCGGGGAAAAGATGATCGTGACGGGCGCGCCGGCGAGCAAAGCCAGCTCCTGCTCCATCTCGCCGACGTGGCGATGGACATGGCCGATCGCGTAGGGGCTGAAGTTCTCGTTGGCCTCGACGTAGTGCAGGTTCTGCTTGGGCGACCGGCCGGCCCCGGAGACGCCGGAGGCCGCGTTGACAATCACCGGCTCGCCGGGCAGCAGCGCGCCGGTCCGGGCCAGCGGCGCCAGCCCGAGCAGGACGCTGGTCGGGTAGCAGCCGGGATTGGCGACCAGCGGCGCGTCGGCGAGGGCGGCCCGCCCCAGCTCCGGCAGGCCGTAGGGCGCGCCCAGCAGCTCGGGCGCCGGATGCTCGGCGCCGTACCACTGGCGGTAGGCCTCGGGCGAGTCCAGCCGCAGGTCGGCCGACAGATCGATCACCCGTACGCCGGCGGCGCGGGCGGCCTGGGCGGTGCGGGCGGCGACGCCGTGGGGCAGCGCCGTGAAGACCACGTCGACGAGGCTCCAATCAGCCTGATCGGCGGCCAGCAGCGGCATGTCCAGCGGCCCCGGCACCACCTCGCGCAGCCGCTTGCCCGCGCTGGACTCCGAGACCGCCCACGCGACGGTCGCGGCGGGATGGCGCTGGATCCAGCGCGCCAGCTCGTAGCCAGCATATCCGGTGACCCCAAAAATCCCAACGCGAACCATCGCAGCCTCCAGTCCATGCAAAAACCCCCTGAAACCGAGTGTGGTTCAGGGGGTTTACGCTGCTTTGCGTATGTCTTGCTCGCTGCTCACCAATCACCGGGAAGCGCGCCGCAAGCCCTCCGAACCGGTTTGGTACGGGGGCGGGGACGACGGAACGTCGGCGAGAACAGATTGTCGAGCATGTATTTGTTCATAATGGCGCGAATGATAGGATCGATAGCAGATTTTGTCAAGTTGAGACTAGCTATCGGCTATCAGCTGTCAGGGACAAGCCTGGGAGCTGTTGCGCTCCGCAGGGGCGGGATCGGCTTTTGGAGCCTGGCCCGACAGTTGGCAGCCGATAGCTCCATCACTCCCCGCCGGAATCCAGATCGTGGGCAAGCTCGGCGAGCAGCTCCTTGGCGGCGCGCTCCTCCAGCAGCGTGCGGCCGAGCGCGCCGGCCGGCTCCAGGCCCTCCATCGCCAGGAAATCGCGGATGTGCTGCTGGTGCCGCTCCAGCAGCTCCGGCGTCAGCAGCTCGTCGAGATGGATTTTCATGCGTCGCTCCTTGTGTAAGCCGGCGGCATGATAGGCTGGGCGGGCGCGGAGTGCAAATTAAGGGGTCAGGGATCAGGGGGCAGGCCGGACGGGGGCAACCCGGGCACCACCGGAGGCGCTTCACAGCCTCAAAGCCGGCCTGACCCCTGACCCCTGACCCCTGACCCCTGACCCCTGACCCCTGACCCCTGAAAAGTGAGTGAATCACCCCATCCCCTCGTATAACCCATGAATCAATCCGGCATGCCAACGAGGATTGCGATGAACCAGGAGCATTTGAAGCGGGCGCGGCGCGGCGAGGAGTGGGCCTTGCAGGCGCTCTACGACGAGGCGCGCGGGCGGGTCTTCCGGCTGGCGCTGGCGGTGCTGGGCGATGCCGGCAGCGCGGAGGAGGCGATGCAGGACAGCCTGGAGTACGCCCTGACCCACCTCGACCGCTTCGACCCCGACCGCTCGGCCTGGACGACCTGGCTCCACACGATCACGATCAGCCGCTGCCGGGACCGGCTGCGCCGCCGCCGCCTCCTGGCGCTGCCGCTCCTGGGCGGGCTGCTGGCCCGCGATCCGCCGCCGGAGCGCCTGGCGGAGCAGCGCGAGCTGACCGGCTCGCTCCACGCGGCGCTCCTGCGCCTCTCGCCGGCGGTGCGCGAGGCGGTGGCCCTCCGCTTCCTCGACGAATGCTCCTTCATTGAGATCGGCCGCATCCTCGGCTGCGGCGAGAAAACCGCCCAGTCGCGGGTGCGGATCGGCCTGAACAAGCTGCGCGCCCTGCTGGAGGGCGATCCGGCCT
>DASWWB010000591.1:0-7004 GCA_036406115.1 Herpetosiphonaceae bacterium | reverse complement strand
TTCACTATGGGTTCGGTCCCGCAGCCGGCTTAGGGCTGGTCGGCCAATCCCTGCGCCTCAAGGCCGGGCGGATCGAAGTGCGAGCTGCTCAGCGTGACCGTCCGCCGCTCCCCCGGCGCGAGCGGCTGATCGTAGGCGTAGGTGCGGACGCCGTAGCCGTCGTGCATCGAGATGCGCCACTCTTTCGCCGGCAGCGCCCCCGTGTTCGTCACCTCGACGTCGACATCGTAAAGATGCCAGACATAGCGGAAATCGGTCACCCGCACCGCCAGCGGCGCGAGTGTCTCCGGGGCCGGCGCCTCGCGCTCGGTGTTCCAGCCGAGTATTTTAGTTTCGACCAGCGTTGTCTCCCACTCATAGGCGCCGAAGCCACTGAACACCATGACCATAGCCGTGTCGCCTGGCAGGACGCCGTAGAGCGGCACCGTGCCGGTCACCGCACGGCCAAGCTCGATCGTGCTCGTGTAGAAGGTCATCTCGACGGTGACATCGTAGAGCGGCTGGTCGGTCAGGTTGCGGACTTCGGCGTAGCCATATTGCATGCCGACCCATAGGTAGTTGGTCTGGTAGGTGACATATTGGTTGCCGACCGCGACGTCGGGCCGGGTCTGGACGAGCGGCAGGGCGATGCGATGCGGCGCCTGCTGGGCGAGGCCGGGGCTCGCTCCGCCGGCGAGCAGCCCGGCCAGCAGCGCGAGCAGGGCCAGCAGGCGCGATCCGACGGCGGGCGGGCGATGAAACAGGCGGTCTCTCTGCATGGGACGGTCTCCTTGGGGCGGCTGGATGCCGGCGCTGACCATGAGATACGCCGCCCGCCCGCAAGGTTCATTTGTCCGCTAGTCCTCCTTTTCAGCAGCGGGCAAGGTGTAGCTGCTGGCGTCGGCGCGGCCCCGGTTGGTTGCATCCAGCTCGTTGTAGTAGTGGATGCCGCGATTCTCGATCGCGGTTTGCATCACCGGGTCCATGCCGCTGGCCTTCGCCTCGGCGAGCTCGACGGCGTAGGCCTCGACCTCGTTGAGCGCCGTGCCCTGCGGGCCGTTGTACCAGCGCCCCTCGCGGCCCTGGCGCACGTGGACCAGCTCGTGTTTCAGGCTGGAGATGAGCCACTCGGATGAGACAAAGGCCGATTTGCCGACCGAAACCACCAGCTCCGGCGATGTGTCGGCCTCGTTGGGCAGCGTCGGGTCGAAGCGGATCGCGGCGGCGCCGCTTGCATCGATGCCGGCGAGCTTGACCGCCAGCTTGATCGCCTGGTTGTATGACCCGCTCTCCCGGGCCAGATCCAGCGCCCCGCGCAGATCGCCGCTGGCAGCCAGCTGCTCGATCTCAAAGACGCGCCCGGTGGCGACGTTCAGCGCGTCGTTCAGGAACTGCACGCCGTACTTGACGGCCTGCTCCGGCAAGCCCATCTCCGGCGCCGCCGCCTGCTGCTTGTGCTTGTCGTCCTGCTCCCCGCCGCCCAGCGGATCGCCGCCGAAAAGCGCGGCGGCCTCCTCCTCCGCCGCCTGCATGATCGCCCCGACGCGCAATGTCGCGGCGCCGATCTCCTCCAGCGCCCCGATCAGCCGCTCGGCCGCCGGCAGCACATCGCCCTCGAACTCGGCGAAAAAGGCTGTGGCGGCGTCGCCGCGCCAGGATCCCCGGCGCAGCGGATCGCAGGCCCGGCGCAGCGAGTCGCGCAGCTCGAGCGCGGCCTCGGCCCGGCGCTGGAAACGGGCGGCGATCTCCTCCAACGCGGGATAGTCAGCCTGGACAATCGGGGCGGCCATGGGATCCTCCTAGCGCGTGCGGCTGCCGTTGCAACCTGTCGCCAGCGTACCAGCCCGCCGTGAAACGATCGTGAACTGCCACGGCCCGCCTCCCGCCAACCAGCGCCGCGCGCCCGCCGAGCCGATCGCCCCCGGCGCAAAGCCGCATCCCAAACCCTCGCGCGCTTCTGGCGACCGCCCTGCCCGCCCGCTTGATGGCAAGATCAGCGAATCATCCCGCTGCGATGGGCTGAACGCCCCCTTCGAGGCGGCGCCGGCTGCCCGCTCGTCCGGCGGCCAGGCCTCAAACCCGCCCCTCTTGCATCCGCCTTGTACAGTGGGATTGGCGGATGCGGACCAGCGCCGCCCTGCGTTTCTGTTGATGGAGAAAGGATCGACCCATGGACGAAACCGCGATCGCCAGCTATCTGTTCGCAACCTTCCCCGGCATTGACTCGGACACCGCGACCGGCGACAGCTTCTTTTTCACCGATCCCGAGCGCAAATTCCCCTTCGCCACGATCGTGACCAAAGACACGCCGTTCGACGCCGCCTCGCAGCTCGACCGGCCGGGTGTCTTCCGGCTCAACATCGGCCTGAGCAAGGAGACGTTCCGCGCCCTGTTCGGCGCCCCGGCCGCCGGCCCGGATGCCGATTTCGCCCGGCTCGACACGCTGATGCCGCATCCCATCTATGGCAAAATGCACTGGGCGTGCGTTGTCAGCCCGAGCGCCGCGACCTTCGAGACCGCCATCCGCCCGCTGCTGGACGACGCCTACGCCCTGTCGGTGGCCAGATACGGCAAACTGCCGGCGCAGGACTAAAGCCGCCGGAATAGTTGATCAAACCATTGTATACTTGATGGATCAACCCCGATCAGGAGGAACATCGTGGCCCAGTGGTTTGATTATTACCGCCAGCATGAACAAGAGATTGTCGCCCGGATCACCGCCGATCTGCGGCGCGAGCTGCCGTCCTACGCCTCGCTGCCGGCGGCCGACGTCGCCGCCCGGCTCAACGCGGCGCTCCCGCCTTTCGCCGCGGACCTTGACGACGACGCCCCGCACCGGTTCAGCGACTTCTGGCAGGCCCTGAGCTACCAGCGCGCCCAGGAGGGCATGCCGCTGGCCGCGCTGCTGGGCAGCCTGATGGTCGGCACCCAAGGCATGATCACGAATTTGAAGGAAGCGCAGGCCGGCGATCCCGAGGCCCAGATGGCGCTGGTCGAGAAGGCCTACGCCATCAGCGCGCAGGGCATCGCCGGCGTCTACAACGGCTACGATCAGGCCAATCAGGATGTGATCGCCGCCCAGCAATCGACGCTGGCCGAGGTCTCGACGCCGATCGTGCCGATCTTCGAGGGGATTCTGGTGCTGCCGATCGTCGGCGCCGTTCACTCGCAGCGCGCCAGCCAGATTATGGAGGCGCTGCTGGAGGGGATCAGCGCCCACAGCGCCGACGTGGTGATCATGGATATCACGGGCGTGCCGGTCGTCGATACCGGCATCGCCAACTATCTGCTCCAGGCCGCCCGCGCCGCCCGCCTGCTCGGCTCGCAGGTCGTGCTGGTCGGCATCAGCGCCGAGATCGCCCAGACGATCGTCCAGCTCGGCATCGATCTCTCCGGCATCACCACCCGCTCCAATCTCCAGGAGGGCATGGCCCACGCGCTGGAGGTGCTGGGGATGGGCGTCCGGCCGCTCGAGGCATAGCGGGAAACGAATAGCAGAGCTTCAGCCGCCGACGAATGGCAAGGCGCGACGGGCCGCTTGCCGTCTGCAAGCCCATCGCGCCTGATGCGCCGTTGATGCGGAGACGCTTTCGCCCGAGCCGCCGTCGCTGCGCGGCGCTAGGCCTGCATCAGCGCCGTGAGCCGCTCCGGCTCCTCTCCCAGCCAGTCGGGGTTTTTGGCAGTGCCGTCAAAGATCGAGCTGGTTTTGAACGGCTCGAAGCGGCCGTCGGCGGCGGCCTCCGCCGTTTTCGCCAGCAGCGCGCTTCGCTCGTCGTCGGCGAGCGGGCGGAAGTCGCGGACCGCCTCCAGCGCCTGGTCGAGGATCGCCTCGCTGTCGATCCCCGTGATGACGACCGAGGTCGGCAGGCTCAGGGCGTAGCGCAGGCACTCCAGCGGCGTCGCTGTGCCGGATTTGAGCAGGATGCCATTGCTCATGCTTTTCATCCCCAGCACGCCGATGTTTTGGCGGGTCAGCTCGGGCAGGACCAGCCGCTCGAAGCTGCGATAGTGGGCGTCCATCACGTTCAGCGGCATCTGGACGGCGTCGAAGCGCGCGCCGCGCTCGGCGGCGACCTCCAGCATGTGCAGATGGATGCGCGGATCCTTGTGGCCGGTGAAGCCGATGTAGCGGATTTTGCCGGCCTCGCGGGCGGCGATCAGCGCCGCGTGCGCGCCCTCGGGGTCGAAAATTCGGTGCGGATCCTCGAAGCGCAGGATTTCGTGGTGCTGGACGAGGTCGATGCAGTCGGTCTGGAGCCGGCGCAGGGACTCATCGAGCTGCTGCGCGGCGGCTTTGGCCGAGCGGCCGTCGATTTTCGTCATCAGGAAGACTTTTTCCCGGTAGCCGTCGCGCAGGGCCTTGCCCATGCGCTCCTCGCTCGCACCCTCGTTGTAGTCCCAGCAGTTGTCCATAAACGTGATGCCGCGCTCGATCGCCGAGCGGACCAGCCTGATGCTCAGCGCCTCGCTGACGTGGGGCAGCCCGAGATGCCAGCCGCCCAGGCCGATCGCCGAAACCCGCTCGCCGGTGGCGCCCAGCGTCCGATAGTCCATGCCGTCCACCGCTTCGTGGGCCATGTCTGCGCTCCTTTGCTGCCGGCTTCGCCCGGGCCGACTTGCCGGTCCGGGCGAACCTGCTATGATGGGCCTGATCCGCCGCCGCGCCAGCGCGACCCCGCCCGGAGGGACGGCCATGCCGGAATCCTTTGGCCAGCAGCTCAAAGCTTATCGCACCGCCCTGGACCAGACCCAGGCCGCCCTGGCCGAGCGCGTCGGCTGCGCCGTGGAGAGCATCCGCAAGATGGAGGCCAACAAGCAGCGGCCGTCGCGGGCCTTCGCCGCCCGCCTGGCCGAGATGCTGGCCGTGCCGGATGGGGAGCGCGAGCGCTTCATCGCGCTGGCGCGGGCCGTGGCGCCCGGCCAAGGCGACAGGCATGCCGCTGCGGCGGCGCCGCTCGCCGGGACCCCGTCCGCCGCAACCCCGCCTGAGGCGACATGGCCGGCCGTGAGCTGGGCGCCGCTGCCGGCCACGCCGCTCGTCGGCCGCGCCGACGAGACGGCCCGGGTCTGCGAGCTGCTGCGCGCGCCCGCCACCAGGCTGCTGACGATCACCGGGCCCGGCGGCATGGGCAAGACCCGGCTGGCGCTGCATGTGGCGGAGCTGCTGCGCGGCGAATTCGCTGACGGCGCGGCCTTCGCGGCGCTTGATCGGCTGGCGGCGCCCGAGCAGCTGTGCGGCGCGCTGGCTGAGGCGCTGGGGCTGCCCGCCGGCGGGCGCGGCCCGGCGCTGCGGCACATCAGCCTCCGTCTGCGCAGCGCCCGGCTGCTGCTGGTCCTCGATAATGTCGAGCAGCTTCAGCCGGCGGCGGCGCTGCTGGGCGAATTGCTGGCTGGCGCGCCGGGCCTCCAAATCCTGGCGACCAGCAGGGTCCGCTTGCGGCTGGCCGCCGAGCAGCTGTTTCCGCTGCCCCCGCTCGCCCTGCCCGCCGCCGACGCGCCGGCCGATCCCGCAGCGCTGCTAGCCTACGATGCGATCCAGCTCTTTGATCAGCGCGCGCGGGCTTTCGCGCCGGGCTTCGCCGTGGACGGGAGCAACGCGGCGGCGGTTGCGGCGCTCTGCCGGCAGCTTGAGGGCCTGCCGCTGGCGATCGAGCTGGCCGCCGCCAGGCTGCGCCTGCTCTCGCCGGCCCTGATGCTCGACTACATGCGCCAGCGCTTCGAGCTGCTGGCCGGCGGGCCCCAGGACGCGCCCCCGCGCCACCAGACGCTGCGCAACGCGATCGCCTGGAGCTATGATTTGCTGGGCGCCGCCGAGCAGGATCTGTTTCGCCGCCTCGCAGTCTTCGCCGGCGGCTGGAGCCTCGCGGCGGCCGAGGCGGTCTGCCCGGGGCCGCTGATCGAGCCGCTGGCGACGCTGGTCGATCATAGCCTGGTCCAGCCGGTGGCCGGCGCCCCCGGCCGCTTCGCCATGCTTGAGAGCATCCGCGAGTACGCCCTGGAGCAGCTGTCGCCCTCAGGGTCGCCGTCCGCCGAGGAGGATGCGGCCCGCCGGCGCCACCTGGCCTGGTGCCTGGCGCTGGCGGAGCGCGAAGGCCCGGAGCTGACCGGATCCGACGAGGGCGCCAGCCTGGCGCGGCTGGCGCTGGAGCGGGAAAATCTGCGCGCGGCCGTCGGCTGGGCGCTGGCGCAGGGCGAGCAGCGGGCGGCGATCAGCCTGCTGGCCGGCCTGCCGATGTTCTGGTACGTGGCGGGGGATCCTGCGGAGCTGAACCGCTGGCTGACGGGCCTGATCGGGGCCGAGGAGCCGGCGGCGGTGCGCGCCGAGGCCCTCGGGATGCTCGGCTACGTTCGGGCGTTCATGCGCAGCGACTACGCCGCCGGCCTCGAATCCTACCGCGAGGCGGTGGCGCTCTGGCGGGCGCAGGATGAGCGGCAGCTGCTGACCAACGGCCTGGCCCGCCTGGGCGAGATCGCGATGGAGCAGGGCGCCTACGACGAGGCCCACGGCTGGTACGGGGAGGCGCTAGAGCTGCGCCGCCTGCTCGGCGACACCGAGGGCGTCGTCGGGCTGCGTGATTGCATCGGCCAAGTGCTGGTGCGCCAGGGCCGCTTCGCCGCCGCCCGGGCGGTGTTCGAGGAGACGCTCGGCTGGTGGGAGCGGCGGGGTTATCCGCGGGCGATCGCCTTCAGCCATAATTCGCTGGGCATGATCGCGCTCTACGAAGGCCGCTTTGCCGACGCCCGGCGCCATCACGAGCGCGCGCTGGCAATCTGGCGGGCGACCGGCGACACCCGGGGCGTCTCGTCGGCGCTCAACGCGCTGGGGCCGGCGCTGCTGGCGTTGGGCGAGTGGCGCCGCGCCCGCGACTGCCTGGCCGAGAGCCTGCGCCTGCGCTGGTCGTTTCACGACTACGACGGGATCGCCTGGAACCTGGAGCGCCTGGCCGAGGTCGCCGCCGCCGCCGGCGAGGCGGGACGGGCCGCCGGGCTGTGGGCGCGGGCCGACAGGCTGCGCGAGGAGCTGG